>JAYVDT010000001.1:0-2186 GCA_043749265.1 Rhodanobacteraceae bacterium
ATTTCCATCGAAGACAAGAGCTTCGAGAGCAATTGGGGCATCAATCTCTTCCGCGCCGTAGAAGCTGCATATACCGATCTACACTCCCATAGCCGCGCCCAGGGCTCCTCGACTCTGACGATGCAGCTAGCCAGAAATCTCTTCCTTTCTGCCCAGAAGACTTACAGCCGCAAACTGCAGGAGATATTCCTCACCGTCCAGATCGAGCGCCACTTCACCAAGCAGCAAATCATGACACTCTACGTAAACCAGATCTATCTGGGCCGCGGGCGCTATGGTTTTGAAGCTAGCAGCGAGCTCTACTTCTCCAAGCACCTCAAAGATGTGACCCTTGCAGAGGCCGCGCTACTTGCCGCCATGCCCAAGGGGCCTGAACTCTACTCCCCGCTGCGCAACCCGGAGCGTGCCCTGCATCGTCGCAATCTTGTCCTCAACGAGATGCTCCAGGACCACAAGATCACCGCCGCCCAGGCCACCGAAGCCAAAGCCCAGCCACTCGGCCTCAAAATCGAGACCCCACCTAACAGCATCGCCCCTTACTTCGTGGAAGAAGTCAGGCGGCAGTTGGAGAAGGAGTACGGCGTCGAAGAGGTCCACGGGGCTGGCCTCCGCGTGTACACCACTCTCAATCTCGACCTTCAACGCGTCGCCAACCAGGCCGTCCTCGACGGAACTGCAAGGTACGAACGCCGCCATGGCTGGAAGGGTAAACTCCCGAATGTAGTAACCTCAGGCCTCGACGCCCAGGCCTACCGCCACCCCGACTGGACCGGAACCGTTACCAAGGGCGACTACATCCACGGCATGGTCAGCCAACTCTCCGCTCGCAGCGCCACCATCAAGGTAGGTGCACAGAGCGTTATCCTGACCCCCGCAGACTGGGTCTGGACCCAACGTAAAGCCGCCGACGCTTTTCTTAAAGTAGGTGACCTCGTCTATGTCCGCATCGAAGACATGGGCCCCACAGGCATCGGCAAGGCGACACTCCAGCAGGACTCCGGCGTACAGGGCTCCATGATGGCTATCGACAACGCCAACGGAGAAGTCCTCGCGATGGTCGGCGGCCGCGACTTCGCGCTTAGCCAGTTTAACCGCGCCACCCAGGCCCAACGTCAGGTCGGCTCATCTTTCAAGCCGTACGTCTACACGGCCGCCGTCGAAAACGGAGCAAAACCCACCGACATTATCGTCGACGCTCCCACCTCCTTTTACACCCCCAACGGCCCCTACACTCCGCACAACTACGAGCCGGACTGGAAGGGCGCCATGACTCTCACCAATGCTTTCGCGGAGTCCCGCAACATTCCCGCCCTTAAACTGGCTGACAAAATTGGCATCAAGGCTGTCATTGAAGTCGCCAAGCGCTTCGGCATCACCAGCAATATGCCGGCCTTTCTCCCCATCGCCATCGGCGCCGCAGACATCACTCTGGCCGAGCAGGTCGGTGCCTACAGCGTCTTC
Source organism: Rhodanobacteraceae bacterium (assembly GCA_043749265.1). GTDB lineage: Bacteria > Acidobacteriota > Terriglobia > Terriglobales > Acidobacteriaceae > Edaphobacter. The sequence continues at coordinate 1,462 of JAYVDT010000001.1, forward strand.
CCCAATGACGGCATCCGCATCGAGCCCCACTACATCCGCCGCGTCACCCAGGCCGATGGCGTCCCCCTCGATACTCACAACCCCGCCGTAAACGAAGTCATCTCGGTCGAAACCGCGCGCACCATGATGATCTTCCTCCAGGCCGTCACCAAATTTGGCACCGGCGCGGCTGCGGCCAAGTTCAACCACCCCTTCGGCGGCAAGACCGGCACAACCAACAACTACACCGACGCCTGGTTCATTGGCTTCTCTCCCTCCGTGACCTGCGGCACCTGGATCGGCTTTGATGATCGTCAGTCCCTGGGAGCCAAGGAAACCGGCGCACAGGCCGCGCTTCCCATGTGGATGGATTTTATGCAGGCCGCCATCGTCGGCAAGGACGACGAAGCTTTCCCTACTGCCGGAGCGCCCAAAAAACAGCTTGAAGTCTCCGAGACTCCCGCCGACGCAGTAGACAATCCTGCCGAAGAGCCAAAAGATCCCGACGCCGAACCCGATGCTTCAGACACCAGCGGCACCGCCGTCAAGCCAGATTCAATGGCTAAACCGAATTCCATCCCCGGCGTTACCTCCGCTCCTTCGCTATTCCCCGGTGCCCCCGCGGCCTCGCCCGCCGTTCCCAAGCCTGCTCCCATCGCCCATCCCGCGCCGGAGGCCGTGCCCCTTGCTACTGGCGTGTCGCGGCCGCCATCTGACACAAACTAAAGAAACGCATCGCCTTCTTC
>JAYVDT010000002.1:0-2186 GCA_043749265.1 Rhodanobacteraceae bacterium
ACCAGGCCTACTGAGTAGATCTGGTCGGCACCTGTCTGCGCGTGAATGTCAGCCGCGCTCTGCGTGGAGATCACGTCGATCGTCTGGCCCACGTTGAAGCCGCCGCCCTGCGGATTGAAGTAAGTGTCCCCCTTCTGACCACCGCGAAGATCTTCAAGATGCGTCCCGTTCTTCCACGTCATGGGCGCAGCCGCCTCGGTCGACGCATAGGTCCGCTCTGCGACTACATTGCAACCACTTGCGCAGTCAGCACTGGCCGCCGCGTTTGCAATTCCGTTGTTGCCAGGATTCGCGGTGCCTGCGCCGGTCACATACTGGCTGGCCTGCTCGACGCCATTTAAATTGTTGACCTGCAACTGTGTTCCCACCGGTTGCGCGACTGTCTGGGTGCCCTGCGGCTGGGTGCTGACCTTCTGTGCAAGGCCCGCAGTCAGACCCGAAACCTGTGTGTCTACATAATGCTTGTTGCTCGCTTGCGGGGGTGTCGTGGGATCCGAGGGAAGTACCAGCGGTCCCGCCATCACGTCGCCCGACTTCAAGACGTAAGGCGTGCTGCTATCGAGCGGATGCCCGGTCATTGCAGTCGCAATCGCAGTGTCGACATATGCCTTGGACACGGTCTGCATCGCCACGCTCGTCGGCAGCACTGTGCTGCGGATCGCGCTGACTGGCACGGTGCCGGAGCCACCAGCAATCCCCGTAGGAACCACCCAGTACTCATGGGTCACGCTGCCATCGTCCAGGTGATACACGACCGTATAGTACGTGCCCATGGGCGTTGCGCCGGCATTGGCGACAAGGGCCACACTCAAAATGCCGTTAGCGCCAATCGTCACCGATGTGGATCCTGCCGGCACGCTTGCACCCGTGGTGAGCGTGAACGCCGGCCAACTGATGAGCACCGTCCCCTGCGCCGCCGTGCCATCCGCACGATACACGGTATCGGTCACGCTGGTCGTTGCAATCGCCGGTACGGCAGACGTCTGCGCGACGGCGATCGTTCCCAGTATCGCGAGCAACAGACTCCACACCAGGCAAAACTGCACCAGCGTCAATCTATTTCGTTTTAAGTTCATCCTCACCCCTCCAAACTAATCCCCCGAGCCTGTTGGTGCAGCCCACGGAACAATTGTTCACGCACTGTTGCGCATTCCTTTGCGTTCCTAAACTGATCGCATCGCACCCGGCAGATAGCTGCGGAAGCACACCACCATCTCGCCATCGCTTGCATCCTTTACCGGCAACGCTCGAAAGCTCCCAGCCAGCTTGTACTTTTCAAGACCCGAAGCCAGCGAATCCGCCTTCTCTGTCGCCCCGGTATATGCCTGAAGACGCGGATAATGAAAAACGATCCGGTCGCCCTGCTCGCATTCCATGACGAAGAGCCCGGACCATTCCTGAAAGAAACTGCCGCCCTCGCGATCGCAGAAACCCGCAACCCTCGCAACCCGCATCCCCGTCACTGGAGCACCTGCAAACAAGGGCGAGCCAAGAGTTAGGACGCCGCCTGCAATCGCCGTCACCCGCCCTACGTTCAACGACACGCGCCGAATGTAGTCCACGCTAGTCCCAATCGCAGCCGCAGCTTTTACGTAGCCGCCACTCACGCCGCTGCCAACAAAGCCAGTCGTCCCGGTGGAGTCCAGATCCACGACCACGAGATCGCCAACCGAATACATCGCAGATGCCATCCCTACGTTCAAAGTGGAGCCACTCGATCCCGAGAGCAACGCTGTCGCTGTAACCGCAACGCCACCGCTTCCGTTGGCTTGCGCGCCAGGCAGCGTGGCAAGCACATTCATCTGCTGAGTGCCTGCCGTAAGCGCCATCTGGAGCTTGCCCCAGCTCTCAAACTCAAGCGTGACGGAGGCTCCAATCTCCGTTCGCACCTGTCCAATGGGCATCCCGGGTGCACCCGCAATCAGCGCTCCGACGACTGTCCCGCTCTTGCGCACAAAGCTTGTGCACCAGCCCAGGTCCCGCCATGGCGGGGGAGGTGTCTCTGTGTTGAAGCCCGCAATTCCGGCGGGGTCCCACAAGGTTGCAACACCACCCGCACGATCCACCGGCGCGAAGTAAGCGCGGACGCGCCTGGTTATCGGCGCCATCGCCGTAATCAATTCACTCATAGCCGAATACCTCCAGGGTTGCGGTACGCTCCATGCGTTCGCTGCGCATGACGGCGG
>JAYVDT010000003.1:0-2186 GCA_043749265.1 Rhodanobacteraceae bacterium
TGATTTAGATCCAGCATCGACCATTCCGCTGCCTCCACTCCAGCCCTTCGAGCATTCAGGAGCCAGAAGATGACACGATCGGCACCTGATCCAACGCTGGTCCAGACCCATTGCGCTATCTGCAGAGAAGTCGGCTCCTGAGGGACGCCGCCGCTGTAAATATTGTTTCCCCCCTGTAACTCGGTCACCCAATAGCGCTTTGGCTCAATGCTTCCCGCAACAAGATCGTTGATATAGGAGACGCCCAGCGCATAACGATCCTTCGTCAAGAGACCGAAGTGCCAAGCGGGATGGATAGAGCACCCCAACGTATCGACGACTGATCGCCACGAGGGAAGATCATCGGAATTGCCCGCAAGGTTTGAGATCAGTTCGGGCGGATTGACGTGCAGAGGATGAGTCTTGTCGCGACTGTGAACCTCGTCCGCAATCCATTGCAGCCCCTTCCGCTGATAAACCTGCCAAAAGGTCATCCAATCGATGGCTCCACTCTTGTTCCACGAATAGCCAGCGTTCGATGGATCGACATCGCTGAAACTCTTCAAATCCGAACCCCAGCTATGGTTCAGCGAGTCTATGGAAGCATAGCGCTCGCCTAACCAGATGCGGTACTGATCAATTGCGAGTCGCTGCGGTTTGGGAGACTCGCCCGGCTCGTTCACCAGCAGCCATGTGTCAAGCGCTGGACTGGTCTTGTATCGATCAACCACGGTGGCAAGATATTGTGCCGCTTGCTTGCGGCCCTCTTCGGTGCCGACGATGCCGCCGCCTTGAGTATCGTTGCCGCCCAGAAACGGTGGCGGTCCACTCGGAGTCAAAGTGGCTACGATCTTGACGTGGTACTTTTCCGCCGATCGGAATGCCTGATCGTACAGGCTGAAATCCCACCGATCACGGGTGGGCTCCAGATAGCACCACATCATGAAGAGTCGAGCAACCGGCATGTGGAGCTCCGCCAGTTGGTGAAACCACCCATCGATCTGCTCAGGCGACTGGCCCGGCTCGATCCAAATTTGCGCCCCGATCAGAGGCTTCTTGGCAGTCTCCTCCGACCAGCTATGCGTGTCGCAGATCAGCAATAGCATCCAAAGAACCAGTAGCTGTTTACTTTTCAAGCATTCCTTATCTGCGTTCCGTTTATTCTTTGCCGCTGTCAACGTCTGGTAACGTGAGTCAACTCGGCGACCAGACAAACGATATGCTCGGTTACGCTGAGTGATCAAAGTTCTACCATGAGTCGCATTACATGCGCCACCCGCCTGTCTCGGTGTCGTGAAGGAACATGCACCGTCAGGGGACGCTGCTTAGTAGGCATCGAATCTGAAAGGCTTTCAGTTCGAGGAAACTTACTTTTGCCGAGGCGTATTTCGCGCACGATAATGTCTTTTCTCATGAAAAAAGAAAACCGTTCTTGTACCGTACTTCCCTTCCCGGCCTGCGAGATCGAGCGCTGATTGGCCTCATGGTCGACACCTTCGCCAGGGTTGGGGCGGCGACTTCGATGAGGGTGGAAGATTTCTTTATTCAGGGGCGGCGCGGCGGGGTGCGGCTTCACGAGAAGGGCGGAAAAGAGCACGAGATGCCCACGCACCACAAGTTAGACCGCTACCTTGAGGAGTACATCCGAGCCGCCGGCATCGCCGAAGACCGGAAAGGCCCTCTCTTTCGCACGACACGCGGGCGATCAGTCGAGCTGACGTCCAATTCCCTGCTCCAGTCCGATGTCTGGCGCATGATTCGCCGATGAACTCTTGCAGCCGGAATTAAAACCAAGATAGGCTGTCACACCTTCCGGGCGACCCGGCATCACAGCCTATCTTAAGAACGGCGGCAAGTTGGAGATTGCTCAGCGAATGGCGGCGCATAAATCATCCCGCACGACCGGCCTGTACGACCGTCGCGATGATGAAGTGTCACTTGACGAGGTGGAGAGGATTGGAATTTAGCAAACTGCAACGCGGACCGGACGCATGATTCGGACGCTCGATTCGGGCGAGTGCTTCAGAGGGGTTTGAAGGTTCTCTGGTAGATGCACGTGCTAATTCTGCGTCTGCATCCGAAACAGCGTGGTCCTGGTCGGCGAATCGCATACAGCTTGGGACGATTGAAATTTTTATAAATGGGAGAGGGCGCGTGGAAGTCACGATATCTGGAGTTTTCTGAACACAGGAACTTTCAATCCATTC
>JAYVDT010000004.1:0-7486 GCA_043749265.1 Rhodanobacteraceae bacterium
AACTCATGCCAGAGGTCATTTCCCTCGCGGGTACGCTCTCCGACGCCGGCAAATACCGAGAAGCCGCCATGCTGCTGGGCCACGTTGTTAATCAATTCCTGAATGACAACAGTCTTGCCGACACCGGCACCGCCAAACAGTCCGATTTTGCCGCCCTTGAGGAACGGCTGGATCAGGTCGATGACCTTGATGCCCGTTTCGAACATCTCCTCGGACGTCGATTGCTCGTCAAACGCAGGAGCCTGCCGGTGAATCGGCATATACACCTTCGCGTTCACCGGGCCAAGCTCGTCTACGGGCTGACCGAGCACGTTCAACACGCGTCCCAACGTCTCACGCCCAACCGGCACCATGATGCCGTTGCCGGTATCGATCGCCTTCATGCCGCGAACCATGCCTTCGGTCGCAACCATCGCGATGCAGCGCACGCGGCCTTCGCCAAGGTGCTGCTGCACTTCGACGACCACGTCGAGCGGGGTGGGCACATCAAAGCCTTCGCTGACAATGCGCAGCGCCTGGTAGATCGGTGGCATTTGCGCCTCAGCGAACTGCACATCAACGGCCGGGCCGCTGATTGAAATTACTTTGCCAATATTTTCTGCCATAGTCCTCTCGTTTCGTCAGCCTTATAACGCTGACGCTCCGCTCACAATCTCGATAATTTCCTTGGTAATTGCGGCCTGGCGCACCCGGTTCATGGTCAGGCTCAAACTGTCGATCAGGTCACCGGCATTCTTCGTAGCGGCATCTGTAGCGGTCATACGTGCAGCATGTTCTGCAGCCGTCGACTCGAGCAGCGCATGGAAGATCTGCGTGGTGACATAACGCGGCATGAGATGGCTGAAGAGCTCTTCCGGAGACTGGTCGTAAATGTAGTCGACGTCAGCGGTCCCGAACTTCTTAGACTCCAACTCCATGTCAGTCACGTCAGGCTCGTACACGTCGATGCCTTCCGAAGCCGCTGCGAGAATGACAGCTTCACGCTGCCCTTCCGTCATTTCCTGCGAGCTCTCAATGACGTGTGCTCCAAGCTTCTTGATCGGCAAGAGCTTTTCAACCACGATGCGCTGCGAAAGCACAGATTTGAATTCGTTGAAGACGATGTAGACCGAATCGATCTCGGCCCGCTCGTAGCGCTCGATGATCCAGCGAGCCATCGCGCTCACATCATCAATCGTCGACTTGAGCAGCAAATCCATGTGCTCCGCGGCGACTTCAATTTGGGCAGCCCGATGCCGAACCTGCTCGAAGTGGACTGAAAGGTCGTTGTCGTACTTTTCTTCGGTCTTCTCGTAGATCGCGGCAGCGAAACGGCGTTTATAGAATCCGATCGCTTTCTTTCCGACCGGCTCCAAATCGATGTTCTGCCCCTTGGCCGTGCGAATGTCGATAAATTTCTGCGCTGCCTTGCCGACGTTCGAATTGAACCCGCCCGCAAATCCCTTATCACCGGCGATCACTATGACCAGAACGTTTTTCTCTTCACGTTCAACCAGCAAAGGATGAACGATCTCGCCAGTCTGGCTGTTGTACAGATCCGTGCGGCGCACCAGAGATTCAAGAACGTTTACGAGCATCTGTGCGTAGGGTCGGGCCTGCATGGCACGTTCTTGGGCGCGGCGCAGCTTGGCAGCCGAGACCATCTTCATGGCCTTTGTGATCTGCCGGGTATTCTTCACACTGCGGATGCGGCGTCGTAGGTCGAGGACGTTTGCCATGGTTTACTTGCTGCCCGCCATTGCCGATTCGGCTTTTGACTTGTCGTTCAAGCCAGCCAGAAAGATACCCTTGAAGTCCTTGATGGCCGCATTCAGACGGTTCTTGATGTCGTCATCGAGCGCTTTTTTGGTAGCGATGTCAGTCAGGATCGTGGGCTGTGCGCTTTCCAGATAAGGGTAGAAGCCATCTTCAAACGCGCGCAGATCCTTGACCTGCACGTCATCCAGCAGGCCGTTTACGCCGGCGTAGAGGATCGCTACCTGCTTTTCCGCCGAGAGCGGCTTGAACTGAGGCTGCTTGAGCAATTCAACCAGTCGCGAACCACGGTTAAGCTGATTCTGCGTGACCTTATCCAGATCTGAACCGAATTGCGAGAAAGCTGCAAGCTCGCGGTACTGTGCGAGGTCGAGCTTCAGGGTCGCTCCAACCTGCTTGGTTGCTTTAATGGCCGCGGCGAAACCTACGCGCGATACCGATAGACCGACGTTGACGGCCGGACGGATTCCAGAGTTGAAGAGGTCTGTTTCAACGAAGATCTGACCATCGGTGATCGAGATGACATTAGTGGGAATGTATGCCGAAACGTCGCCAGCCTGCGTCTCAATAATAGGCAGAGCGGTCAGAGAGCCACCGCCAAGCTTGTCGGACACCTTGGATGAACGCTCGAGCAGACGCGAGTGCAGATAGAAGACGTCTCCGGGGTACGCTTCGCGACCCGGCGGACGGCGCAGAAGCAGCGAAATCTCGCGATAGCTCGCAGCATGCTTGGAAAGATCATCGTAGATGATCAGCGCGTGCATGCCGTTGTCGCGGAAGTACTCGCCCATGGCCGTTGCCGCGAAGGGTGCCAAGTACTGCATCGGCGCAGGCTCAGAGGCCGTGGCGGCAACGACAATGGTGTAGGCCATCGCGCCGTACTCTTCAAGCGTCTGGACAACCTGGGCGACCGACGAGCGCTTTTGGCCGATGGCGCAGTAGATGCAGATTAGGTTGTTCTTGGCCGAGTTGATGATGGTGTCGAGCGCGATGGCTGTCTTGCCGGTCTGGCGATCGCCAATCAGCAGTTCGCGCTGGCCGCGACCAATCGGAATCATCGTGTCGATGGCCTTGATGCCCGTGGCCATAGGTTCACGCACACTTTGACGGTCAACGACACCGGGAGCGAGCCGCTCTACCGGCAGCGTCTGTGTGGCGTTGATGGGGCCCTTGTCATCGATGGGCTGGCCGAGTGCGTTGACGACGCGGCCAATGAGTTCCTTGCCGACCGGAACGGACATAATCTTGCCTGTGCGCTTGACTTGATCGCCTTCGCGAAGCTCGGCAAAGTCGCCCAGCAGCACGGCACCGACCTGGTCTTCATCGAGGTTCATCGCAAGTCCAGCTACGCCGTGGGGGAACTCAATGAGCTCTCCGGCCATGACCTTATCGAGTCCGTGGACGCGTGCGATTCCGTCGCCGAGCGACATGATGGTACCAACCTCGTCCACTTGGACGCGCTGTTCGTAGTTGGCAATCTTCTGGCTAAGCAGTGCGGTTATCTCGTCAGCTCTAATCTGTGCCATATCTTTTCCTGATCCTGTCCACACTCAAAATTCTTTTTTATTGCCCGACATATCCGCCGTCTACGCAGTGACCAAAGAATGCTTCAACTGCTCCAGTTGCGATCTCACCGATCCGTCATAAACCGTTGAACCGATACGCACGATGGCACCGCCCAACACAGATGGATCCAACTTGTAAGCCACGCGAACACGGCTTCCAGCCAACTCGGCAACCCTAGCCTCGAGTGCCTGCCGGTCCTGCGGATTCAGGTCGTGAGCGCTCGTGACCTCCGCCTCGCAGAGACCGCCCTTTGCATCGGCAACCCGATCATACTGGGCGATAATTTCATTCAACTCACCGAGCCGTCCGTGATCCATGATGACGGCGATGAAGTTACGAACTTCGCGAATCATTCCAAAGCGTTCTGCAAGGGCATCAATGACACTGAGCTTTTGATCGGCAGGAACGGAAGGGTCAGTGAGAATCTCGCGCAGCTCGTGGCTTCCGTTGAGCGTATCGGCGAAATCCTTCATTCCTTGCTGGGCGGCGGCGACATCAAGACCGGCGGAGGCTGCGACATTTGCGAACGCGTTGGCGTAGCGGTGGGCGAAGAGGCTGGAACCTGCCATTAGTTTTGGCCTCCCTTGACATCATCGCCACCGAGGCGGCGTACAAAACTTTGTACCAGCAGACGGTCAGTCTCTGCGGAGATGACCAACTTCTTTGCGGCCTGCTCAATCGCAAGTTCTGCGGCGTACTGCTGCAATTGACGTTGTGCCTGCAGGGTGGCCGCTGCAATCTCCTGGTCAGCAGAGGCCAGAATCTTTTTGGTCTCTTCCTCAACAGAAGCCTTGGTACGAATCTCGTCTAAAACCGAATCCTTGTCGGCCTGGGCCCGCATCTCCGCAATCTGGCCATCAAGCTTTGAAAGCCGATCTTCAACGCTGTTGAGGCGGGCGCTGGCTTCTTCGGTAGCGGTGCGGGCATCTACGAGATGCTTTTGGAGAACAGTGGTGCGGTCACGGAAGACCTTTGGAAGCGCCTTGAGCAAGAAACCACCGATCAATACCGCGAGTATGGCGAAATTCAACACCTCGAAGGTGGTTGCAGCCTTCTCGGTGCTCATGCCCATCATGCTGCCAAGCTTCTGAACAATCGGAGAGTGGCGATAGGCATCGTTTTCGTCGGCGACACCTTTATTGGCTTCGGCCGACTGGGCTGCGGGGGTGGACTCAACACCACCATCTGCTTTCTGCGCATGCAAGATGGGGGAAGACAGAATCAAAAATGCGCCGAGCAATGCGGCAAGAAAGATTCTCTTGAACTTGAATGGTGTGGTCACTGGGCAACCTCGGCGACAACTGCCGTTGCGGGCATAACGGCCTTGAGGATTTGGGCGCTCAACTCATCGCTCATGGATTCAATCTGCTTGCGGGCCTCAACAGCGCTCTGTTCGATGTTTTCACGAGCCGCTTTTACCTTCGAATGCGTGGACTCGCGAGCCTGCTCAAGAGCCCGGTCACGCTCGCCCGACCAAAGCTTCAGCTTCGCCTCGCGAGACTGAAAGATTTCGCCCCTGGCCGCACGGAGTTTTTCTTCAAAAACTGCGGTCTCCGCTTCGGCCGCACTAATCGCGCTACGCGCCTGCTCCAGGGCGCCTGTTGTGCGCGCGCGGCGCTCAGCGAGGACGGCATCGAGCGGCCGTCGTACCAGCAAGGCATAAGCCGCAACGAGCACGAGGAAAAGGATGATCGTCGGCACAGAGCCGAGCAACAATCCACCAAGTTGATTAAGTATTTCGTCCATGCATGGAGGACAGTCCGGAGGGACTGCCTTAAACCTCTTCACTCATCTGCCGGCAAAGACACAACCGGCTGCTGAAAATTGACTCGATACCCTTGGATACCCTCCAGTATTATCAAAGAATAAGAGAGGGTGTCAAACCATAAATCCGATAATCGATCATGACGTTCGGTAAACGGATGATCGCTTAGGCGACTTCGCGATCCCGAAATTTACGGTATCGGCCGATCAAAGATGCAGGGCCGACTGCGCGGAGAAAGCAGAGATTCCCGTCAAAGCGCTTGTCAGATACAACGGCTCCGGCTTCCAAAGCGGACAGAACGCTGCCTTCGGACTGAGGAATGCGAAAGTGCGCGTCGACGAGGGGGTCTTTGATCATTGCTTCGTCGATCGCTAGAAGAAGCTCCTCGAGCCCGACCCCGGCAAGTCCGGACACGGCAACCTGACCTGCGGCGATGTGAAGCTGGTCACGGTCCTTTGAAAGTAGATCCACTTTGTTGAGGACTTCGATAATTGGTTTTCCGGCAGTGTCGAGTTCCGCCAGGACTTTTTCCACCTGTGCCTTTTGCTCTTCCATCATGGGGCTTGATGCATCGCGGACATGCAGGAGGATTTCTGCGCGCTCGACCTCTTCTAGCGTCGCCCGGAAGCTGGTGACGAGGGCGTGGGGCAGATTCCGGATGAAGCCGACGGTGTCTGACAGCAGGATTTTCCTGCGTGAGGGTAGCTGTAGCTGGCTAAGCTTAGGATCCAGCGTGGCGAACATGCGGGCGCTCTCGAGCACGCCAGCCGCCGTCATCGCGTTGAACAGAGTGCTCTTCCCTGCGTTCGTATAGCCGACGAGGGCGACGACAGGAACAGGGACCGCCTCGCGGCGCTGACGCTGTTGGCGGCGGATACGCCTTACGGCTTCTAAGCGCTGCTTGACGGTATCAATCCGCAGATTGATGCGGCGGCGATCGGTTTCCAGCTTGGTTTCGCCAGGTCCCCGGGTACCGATACCACCTCCCAGCTGGCTCATGGCCTTGCCTTTTCCGGCGAGGCGCGGCAGTTGATATTCAAGCTGGGCGAGTTCCACCTGAAGCTGGCCCTCGCGGGTGCGCGCATGGCGGGCGAAGATATCGAGGATCAGTTGAGTGCGGTCGATGACGCGGCAGGGTAGACGCGCCTCAAGATTACGCATTTGCGATGGGGTCAGATCGTGATCGAAGAGCACCAGGTCAGCCTCGGTTGAGGCGACGACGCCTTCAATTTCGTCGATCTTTCCAGTGCCGACGAGGGTGGCGGCATCGGGTCGTGGGCGCTTTTGCAGGACCGTGGCAACGACCTCAGCGCCGGCGCTGCGTGCCAACTCTCCAAATTCGGACAGAGACGCTTCGAAGTCCAGGTCGGCGTAGTCGGTCCTTGGCTCAGGGGATTCCTGGGTTTCCAGGTCGTCGAAGACGTCCTCAGCGGAGATGTCTCCGGCTAGAACCGCTGAGGAGCTTTTGGCTAGTCTTGCCGCTGGGCTGAGTCGTACGCGTTTGGCAGTGAATTCCACAGCGACGAGGACGGCCCGTTCAGCGCGTGGAAGCGCTGCTGCCCGGGCCGTTGCCTGATTATCACCGCGGTGTTTCGTTTTAGTTTTAGTCATGGGCGCACCCAAGGGCAAAGGACGCGCTTATTCACCTGCACCTGCATCCGCAGCGCTCTGAGCATGGGCCGACGAGGTAGACGAGCCGACCGCATGCGGGCGGGTGTCGGTGCGGCCTTCCATATGGCCTGCTCGTCCGCTCACTACGGTTGAAATAGCGTGCTTGAAGATCAGTTGCTCCTGGCTGTTGTTTTCGAGCAGCACCGAGTACTTGTCGAAGGAGCGAATTTTGCCAGTAAGCTTTACCCCGCTCACCAGGTAGATGGTGATTGGGCTTTTGTCCTTACGGACGGTGTTCAGGAAGGTGTCCTGAATGTTCTGTGCCGGCTTGGAATCCATAGTGCCGATCTCCTCAATTTAGGTATTGCGCATCACGCCGTCTGCGTGTGATTTCTGCCAGATTGCAGTTGTCGTCGAGCCTTGGTGTTACAGACAAGCCTTTCCACAATACGAGCATCTTTAGTGGGAATCAAGTTGCCCCAGTGAAAGCGAATTCCTGTAAAGAGTAAAGGACTCGATTTAAGCACGGTACGATAGCTAAGTGTCTGAAACAGTGTTGTCTCCATCCTCGAACCGTCTTCTGTCCGATCTTCGCCCATCGGTGCCGATGCTCGATTTCTCACGGCAGTTTGCCGGTCTCCGCGACGAAGTGATGGGCGCCATTGAGGCAGTTTGCGGTTCGCAGCGATTCATTCTGGGGCCGCAGGTGGAAAGTTTCGAGCGGGAAGCGGCTCTTGCCTGCGGCGCGCCCCATGCAATTGGCTGCGCCAGCGGTACGGATGCGCTCTG
>JAYVDT010000005.1:0-7483 GCA_043749265.1 Rhodanobacteraceae bacterium
CTCTTCTGGGTGCCGTCCTTCAGTTCCACAGTGAGCCGATTGTTCGGCGCATCGACTTGTTTCACCCGCGCATACTCGTCTTTGGGGATACCAGTCTCCTGAGATGTGCAACTGTAGCGCAGGACATCGCCCTCGTTGTATCAAGCGGCCCACATGCGGTCGGCTCCGGTAAGCTCTTGGCGCGGAACAAGCACCTGCGTTGGATGCTCTTCTTTGCTGACGACGCCTTTCGCTTGCAGCTCAGTATGGATGGCTTGATTGATCTCTGTGCGCGAGCGGTTGTTGGGGGAGACGACCAACATGTTCTCTGGCGAATTCGCAGACTCTTTGGCTGTTGCCGCGATGCGGTCTTCCGGTGCTCTCACCTCATAGATTCGGCCAAACCCGCAACCGCCAGTCCAACATCTCCACGCGCAAGCTGCTCGACCGTCTGCTTCAACTCTGGGTCTTTCTGGCGAACGATCTCCTCCAGCCGTACTGTCTTCATCCCGGATTCTTGTACCTGGGCGAAGATTCGACCGGCCTCGACGGACTCATGCTGGCGGGTATCGCCGACCAACAGAACGCGCCCGTTCGGATGGAGACGGCTCACAAACTCGTGCATCTGCCGAGTCGAGGCGAGAGAACTTTCGTCCACCACACAAAGGCGCTTCTCTCCCGTATCCACTTTCTGTCCCTGGGCAAGATGGGCTTGCAATGTCTTTGTTTCGATGCCGGCCTCGCCGAGCTTCTGAGCGGCGCGAAATGTCGGCACAAAACCTTCTACCCGATACCCCGCGTACTCCGCGCCCTCACGCATTACGGCCAGAGCCGTCGTCTTCCTTGCACCCGCGACTCCATCCAAGCCAACGATCTTCTCACGCAACACAAAGACACCTATCACAGCCTGCCGCTGCCCAGGGTGACGTTCCACAACATCTATGCACGCTCGTCCATCTACCAGCATTGGATCGCTAGAGCCGCGCTGGTTGCCGTCCTTCATGTGGCCTATGGTTTCGCGCTCCATGCGAAAGCGTCTCCGCCGTCGTGTACTGCTGCCCCTCATGCTTTGGCCCATGCTGGACAGTGCGAAACTCTCCCGACTGTGCTCTGCGGTCGAACTCCTGCCGGACCTGAGAGAAGCTCGCCTCTCCCATGCCTCTGTCGAGCGCAGCCGTTAAGATCGAACGTCCGCTCTCCACCGCAGAGCGCTTGACTAGATGTTCGCGGGCGCAGGTCACCGATACCTGAGCGGACTTGCCCGGATGGGATTCGTGATGTTGTCCATGCTGCCGCGCCTCGGCAACTACGCGGTCCGCCTGGTGGCCGTACTGTGCAGACAGCTCCCGGTGCCGCCGCAAAACCTTTTCCGGTGCCAGCAACTCCTTGGAGTCCCGCGTCCGGTGCGCCGCAATCTGTGCGGCGGCTGGGCCGTCAATGCCGTTGGCGCGGATGTAGTCCTTCACTTGCTCCCGTCGCAAGCTGTTAGCCGCAAGATATTCCTTGCTGTACCCAGCGATCTGCGGCTCATCTCGCCGCGCTCTACCTTATCGCCGAGGTCGTTCAACCGAACGCCCAACTCCGATCGGTAGACGTTGGTGGCGCAGCTCTGCGAGGCGAAAAGCTCCTATCGTTGCAGGGACCGGGTCTGCCCGTTCTCGCGCTCGGTGACATTGAAGATCACAGCATGGGTATAGAGTTGCGGCGCGGCATAGCCTTCCACCGGTCGCGCGGTGTCGTGCTCAAAGGTCGCGGCGGCGAACTTGCCCGTCGTCTCCGGCTACCGAATGTTGCCGATCCGCGCCTCGGTGTACCGCTCCAACTTAGTCAGCGCAATGCGGACGCTATCGCGGTGCGCTTGACGCACCCGATCATCGCCGCCAACCAGCGCAGTCAATGAAACAGACTTCGGCGCAGAGAACGTCGCATCCCACCCGGCACGGTACTCGACGGACGTAATCTTCTTGCCGCCCTTGCCTTCATAGGTCTTGGAGACCTGATGCCGAACAAGCTGCATCTTGGTCTGCGGGTGCTGGCCTTCGCTCAAACGAGCAAAGTGCTCTGCGCCCACGGCTCCCGCAAGTACCCACTCGCCGGAGAGCTGCCGCTGCCACTCGCTATGCCCCTGCTGGTCGCGGCTCCAGTAGCTCTGCTCACTCGAAGCGAACTACTGCGCATGATACCTTCGCGCCTGACCTGCCGAGAGCGGTTTGGAGATGGACAGCATATGCGTTGCCCGATTTCAGTACGGCAACCGAAGAGCCGCTTACCTTGATACTAGACCTGTGCCGCACAGCGCTAATCCATCGAGTGAAGGCGTTTAGGCTGAGGTGCTTTCTTGGATAAACTAGGCACACTCAAGATTTAGGCAATGCTGAAACTCTTATGAACCCAACAGAAGAATGGCCCAATACCGGTAGAGTCGTATGGCTTACGGGCGGACTTGTCGCATTCAACAATCCAGGTCCGAGTGTCGAAGTCTGTGCGGGATCGAATGGGAAAACCATCCACAGATTCACCTTGAGCACATATGCGGGTCTTTTTGAAGCACTCAAGAAGCAGGGATTTGCGATCATCGGAGTAACGTTCGTCGTTAGTACAGACGAGCTAGAGGGGTTACGCCCGGCGGAATTTCGCTCTGCGGGATCTGATAGTGGGTGGCCTCTTTGGTCTGCTAAAAAGCAATGGCGTGAGATCGCATTTGCCGCAGGCAAGAGTAACGAAATGAAACTTCTAGACATATTGTCTCGAATCGCGTTTGGCTTGGAATACAGCCAGACACGCCTCTATGACCTCGCAGCCGCGTATGGGTTTCAACTGAGGGCTCACATGCAAAAAGATCAAACAATGGAATACCATGCGTTCAAAGATCTCAATAGCAGAGAAGTTTATAAATGCATTCATGCACTTTTCTGGGAGCTCGCCGTCTTACGAGACACTCTTGCGGAATTCGCTGCGGTATTTTGCTTTTCGCAAAGTGGCGTAAGAACCCTTGGGGGATTACTGAAGTGGATCAAGCGAACTCAAAATCCTGATCCGATTGCCAAAGCAATCTTGAACATTTCAGATTCATCGCTGAATGGGTGGCTAGCAAAATTCAGCTGCTACCGCGACTTTTTCACTCATGTCGCGCCTATGGAATGGGCAACCGGGGTAGCGTTCACAGTTCAAGATACGAGGAAAATAAACGATGTTCTCAAGGTCCCACAGATTTACTATGCGCTTCCAGGAGACATAGACGACCTCACACGCGAACGCTCAAACGGGAGTTTTTACCGAACATTAGAGGCGCTTGGGGAAGCATCACGAGGGCGTCGCGATAGAGCCGTAGACCCTGACGCATTGGAATATCTCCATTCCAGCCTCAACAACTTTGTGGAATTCGCTACTGCACTGATTAACCGTTCCCCTACAGTACCCATTCCAATTAGCCTCACGGCGGACAACATCATTGATGACATCAAGTGGACGCCGGGTTCACCCTAGAAACACTGACTAGAAGTCGGAAATGTAAACGCTATTACCGTGATAACCGTTTTTGGGAATGAGGCTATCGGCAGCCGCTAATCAATCCCCTTCGACTCATCCCAGACGTAGACCTCTTTCGCTTCTAGGTCGGTTCCCGGGGACAAGGGAAGCGAAGCTTGGACAGCAGCGACCGGCTTTTTTGTCGCCGGTTTCGCTACCGCTAGGCGCATCGGCGCGAATGCTTCCACCGGCACTCTTTGGATTAGCTCAGGCAGCTTCCGCTCGATAAACTCCTGCTGTTTGCCCCTCTTCTTTGCCAGCGCAAAGCGCACCGGCACGAAGCGATTCTCTTGCTTGATGAAGCCGCGCAGCGGTTCAAGGTCGGAGATGTCCGAGGCCATGACGAGCGGATTTGTGACGATCTCCAGCGAAAAAGACTTCTTGCTCCGCAACAGTCCCATGCTGCGCGACTCCTTCAACCGCTCTACCTCTATCTCGTTGATGGCACCTGAGATCCACTTCGCGGCGCGGGGTTCGGAGGTCTTGAAAAACACCTTGGTCGCCGATTGCGAGAGTATCGCCTCGGCATCCTTGCCGTAGCGCTTTTTCATCTGGCCGCGCCCCTGAAATCCAAGTACGACCGGGTTGCCGTACTTGCGATTTTCGGTGACGGCGGTATGAAGCTTAGGCAACTTGTTGAGGCTGGCGAGCTCGTCGATGACAAACCCTACCTGCTTCGCATTAAGGTCTTCGCAGTCACCCATCATGCGCAGGATGAAGAGGTCGAGCCAGACGGAATGGAGCGGCAAAATCTTCTCCCGATAGCCGGGATTGGAGGTCAGAAACACCCACCGTTTGCACTGGATTTCCCACTCGGCCGTAGAGAAAGTTTCGCGATAGGCACCGCTATATTTTGGCAGCAATTCCATGCTGTCCGCGACCATATTTAGGCTTGAGATGACACCCGCACCCTGCCGCAGAGCAGTGGGGTCGATAAGGTCGGCGAGCGGCGTTCCTTTCACCCTCGAAGCGATCTGTTCGGGGTCGGAAATCCATTTCAAGAGGTCGCTAGGGTCGGACTTGTACTTGAGCAGATGGGCCAGGATTCTGCGCGGGCCATCGGTAAAGGACGCCTTCTCGTACTCCTTCTCGGGAAGGAACGCGACGGCGATGGTGGTCGCAGTTTCATCCCGGACGAGCTCACTGGCGAGCGACCAATAAGGGCACCGCGCATCGAGCGGATTCAGAATCACGTTGTAGCGATCTGGGTCGTAGAACTCGCCCACAAAGTCCATCGCAGGGTCGTAGACGATGGCGGTCTCGCCGCGCTCCTGGACCTGCCGAAGAATCTGCCGGATGGCCGAGGACTTGCCACTGCCGGTATCGCCCATGAGCATGATGCGGCTGGACTCCAGACGATGGGACATGCCATAGCTCGGCCCAAACGGTAACCGGGTCGTCCAACTTAGGGGCGAGTTGCCCCACTGCAACTGAAAGCGGATCCCATCTTCCTTCCGCGTTCTGAGCCAGCCAAACGGCGATGTTAGTTCCGGCCCCTTCGTCCGCCGACCGTGCCGCTCCTCGTGCTTCGATCTGGTCTTCCACCACGCCCGCATTCCGAGCAGAAATAATATCGCCGCCGCACACGCAAACAACGGCTGCAGAACCATTCTCCAGATGCCCCTCCCATCGAAAATCTGCGCCTCCAGATACCGCTCCAACTTTGCGGACTCCACTTGCTGCGGCTCGCTCTTGACGAATCCACGCCAGCCGTCGGCGACGGCGAGAGAGGAAAGTTTGACGGGCAATTCGTTTCCGTTGCCGATGGTCGCCGTGACAACATCGGCTCTCAAGGCTACTTCCGGTTTCCGTCCCGGCGCTGTCTTTAGCAACCATTCAATTTTGGTCGTCGCGTCGGGCTGGCTCCCGCGTTCCGTGCTGTCGAGGTAAGTAATCAGGTAGTAGTTCTGGAGCGGCGGTGTCACCAGCCAGAACCATGCCGCAACCGGCAAAAGTGGAAGTCCGGTCAGCATCACGATAGCGACTATGAGCCACGGAAAGCGTTTGGGAAACAGCATCGGGCGGCTCATGGTTTGGTCTCGTTCTTCAACTCGGACTTCACATCGACGGGCGAGTCATGGAGCAGCTTGTGTGCCTTTGTAGCCTTCTGAGCGTCGGCGGTCTCACGGATTTTGAGGACGGTTTCGGGGAGTAACTGCTTGCCCTCCGATTCCGCCTGAGCGGTCGCATGGAAGAGATTCAGGAGCATGTACCGGGTGGCACAAACCTCTGCCAGAATCACCTCGACCGGGTCTCCAGGTCGCTGCCGCGCCCCCACCAGCGCCGTGTCGCGGAGCCATTCGGCGAGCGACTTGCCGCTCCGCTTGGCCGCCGATTCGACCTCCTCCAGCTCCTCGGTAGAGAGCCTGGTCGCTACAGTCTTGGCCCTGAGGATCGCCCTTGCCCCTGTAGTAGCGAGCGCCTGACTATCGAAATCGTGGCCCGTGCGGGTGGTGCTCATGGGAGCCCGGCTTTGGGCTAACCCTGGTCTTATCGCAACAGGGCGTCAAACAAGGACGTTCATGCGCCCGCGGGAAACGCCCTTTGAATCAGCATGTTTACAAAACTCAAGCGAAAGTAGTCTCCGTGTAAACGATGGAATCGCAGGGACCCCTGGGGATTCTTCACAGCAACCCTTTGGGGGTGACGTGTCAATCCTTCTTCCGCTGCAGCGCAGCGTGCTCTTCGCTCTTGCCCCGTACTGCGCGCGGCTTGGTGCTGTCACGATTACCCTGCATTGCCCTGCGATCTAATATGGCCGCCAAGCAAGCCCTGCGTGGCTACAATGATGGGCTGCGTCACGCCCACATGACGCCGAGTATCCATCCCTTGATCTCAGCAGCTCTATGGTCCGCTTCATCAAGAGGCGGATTGGCGAACGTGGATAGTGAGCTGTTGCTGTCGGCCTGCCTCATCCATGCGGCGATGGATTAGGCATCGTGCTGATGGCCGTCTCGATTCTCCCTGGGGATACTTTGACTCCAAAGCGCCAGGTAGACCTCGGCCACAACGGATTTCCCCGCTGGGAATTCCCACCCGTCGAAAGGCCAAAAGTGAACGCGACCTGCGGCTTTCAAATCGATAGACCGAAGCCACGGAATATCGCTGTGGGTCGATTTCGCCACCTGTCCCTGCACGTCAAAATGGAAGACTGATTTGGCACCGCGAGCACGGATCTCCGTCACACGCCTCCACCTCGGATTGCCGGATCGTGCGGGCGCATTACCGCAGACTCCCTCATGCACGAAATCGACATAAGTATGGTCATCGTCCGTCGGCCAATGGTGTTGGAAGTCTTCCAGAAACGCTCTCCAATCGAGCGGAACATGGTTCTCAGCGAAGTAGCGGAGAGGGAACGAAAAGCCGTGGTCGATGCCAACAAGCGTCGGTATGTCTTGGGACAGAACCTCGGCCAACCACTTTGCGACTCCGCGCCGCGTCCAATAGTTCTTCGCACCGGCTGGAGGCTGTACTTCGACCTGCTGCGTATCTCTATCCGCCGTATAAGCGCGCAACCCTTTGAGACGCGCAATAGGTGTCTCTGCGCCGGAGTAGTCGATTCCGATATAGCGCTCGAAGGACCCTCGCACGATCAAATCAGCTCCCGACTTTCAGGTGACTGCGCCCTTTTCAAAGCGGCGTTCCTCTTCTCTACGTGGGCCGCTTTCGCCTCTGCTTTGACCTTCATAACCGCTTGAATCTCGTCGAATTGCCACGGGCGAAAGTCGTGGGTATCCACTCCAACATCCATCGAAATGGAGATCGGATCGTCCGGCAGATTGCCATGCGAGTGCCCATAGAGCTGCCAAGCTCCGCGTGAATGGTTCGGCCAAACCTTCATCGCGTAATGGCAAAGAACTATCCATTGCTTGCCAATAAAAATCTCGGACAGAGAACTCCGGGACGTGAAGAGATGCTGAAGTTGCCGCGTCGTTTGTCGTGATTGCCGTCGACGAAATGGATGGTCTGACAAGCC
>JAYVDT010000006.1:0-2180 GCA_043749265.1 Rhodanobacteraceae bacterium
AGCGAGCCGACAGTTGCGAGCAGCGTGATCGTGCCTGGGGAAATAGGGGTGACCCATGTTGAGATTGTTCCGTTGGCGTCCGTCGTCAAGACACAGGAAGCAGTGCGGGGGCATGTCGAGAACGTCGCAGCCCCATTTGTAACTGCCACCGTTACATTTACTCCTGCGATCGGAGTCACGTTGTCTCCCTGCAGCAACTGCACGCTCAAGGGCAATGCGGCGGGGACGCCAGTGAATGCTCCGGAGGTCGGGGCACTCACCACATGCAACACGTCCGGGACGATGCTGGTGAAGCTTGCGGACTGGGAAAGGCTGCCCTGCAATGCGACCACCGTGATAGCGCCCACGGCGAGCGGCGTAATGTTGGAAGATGCAATGCCATCGACATTCGTGACCAACACGCACGACGAAGATCCGCACGCAGCAAATCGCACGCTGCCTGAAGTAGCGGAGAAAGTCACAATCCTGCCCGGAATGGGCGTGACTCCATCCCCAGCAATCAGTTGCACCGCGAAGGCCGGCGATGCCACGATGCCAGATGGAACGCTGCCGGTTGGTGCGGAGTTCAAGCGCATCACCTCGGGCCTGGGAATAACATTGAAGCTGGCGCTCAGTGTCGTCTCTCCATCCACAGCCAGCAGCGTGACACTGCCAGCAGACAACGGAGTAACGCCTGTCGAAATGATGCCATTAGCATCCGTTTGAAGAACGCAGGTTGTCATGCCTGCGCAGGCTGAAAATGTCCCGGTGTTATTTGTAATCGATATTGTTACGAGTCTTCCACTTGCAGGAATTATTCCATCGGCAAGGTAGACCTGCACGGAGAACGGAGTCGCTGCCATCGTGGTGGGATACCCTCCGGATGCGGGAGAGCTTACAAGTTTGAGGATGTCTGGAATGGGGATGCCAGTAAAGTTAGCGGTCTGGGTCACGTCGGCATCCGCGGCGAGCAGGCCGACGGGCCCTGGAGCGTTTGGAATTACGGTCGTCGAGACGATTCCGTTGGAGTCAGTGGGGACTACACAGGATGCCGTCGAGCAGGAGCCAAAGCGCGCCCCGCCATTTGTAACTGAAAACATTACGTTTTTGTTAGCCGCGGGAGTTACACCATCACTGGTAAAGACCTGTACGGCAAATGGAAGACTTGCCGCCTGTCCAACATGGACCTGGCCAATCGGGGCGTAAAGAAGGCGCATCACGTCTGGCGACGTGCCCGCATTAAACTTGATCAACTGCGTAACCACCCCGTCGTAAGCCTGCACGACGACCGGTCCGGAACCCACGGCAAATCCCAAGCTGCTGACCATACCGCTACCGTCACTATGAGTTGTGTAACTTATGCCAGCCGAGCCGATGAGCGCAAACGGCCCGCTGAGCACGCTGAAGGTGACTGCATCCCACGGCAATGGCGTGGCACCATCGGGCCCGATGACCTGCACTGTCAACGTCCCTGTCTGGCCAAACTGAACTCCTGCTGGTCCCGGTTGCGTAACCACGCGCATGCTTTCGCCTGTGCCGGCAGCATTGAAAGTTACGGTTTGCAGCAGCGGGGCGTATGCTGCGCTCAAGCTGATTGGACCTCCGCGCAGGGGAATCACGGTTGTGGTGGCGATGCCGTTGTTGTCCACGTGAATCTCGCAACTGGAAAGGCCACATGCAGGCAGAGTGACCTCTCCCGGGGCACCGGACATGGTGATCGTGACGCCCGTCATTGGCTACACTCCGTCTGCCTTCAGCAATCGGACAGCGAACGGAATCTGTGCAGCCAAGCCGGTAGCGCTGTTGTCGGGGGGCGAACTGATCAAGTGCAATTGCATGATTCGTTTGCTCACAGTAAAGGTTGCGGTCTGCACCACCTCGCCATAGGCTGCCTGCACCGTGTAGGTTCCAACCTTGCCGGGAAGCGGCGTGGCCGCCACTTGTCCGGCAAAGTCTGTTGTGATGCTGCAGATGTTGCTCCCACAGGCTTCAAAGTTAATCTCCGGTGGTCCGCTGAAGATAACGGTGCGTTGCGGGTCCGGCTGGGTTCCATTGCTTTGCAACAGGCGAACGGCGAAGGTGCCCGCTTCATCGCCCAGCGACACCGTAGCGTTAGGAAACGACGTGACCTGCATGATGTCGGTGTTGGAGGTAGCAGTGAAGGATGCGGTTTGTTTCACGTCACCATCTGCAGCCTGGAC
>JAYVDT010000007.1:0-2175 GCA_043749265.1 Rhodanobacteraceae bacterium
CTTGCCCCACGCAATCTTGCCTTCGGGGATAAAGACAATCGATCGCAGGCCCGCGCGCGCAGCATAAGCAGCCATGGCGGCAGAGGTGTTGCCCGTGGAAGCACATGCCACCCACTCGAAGCCGCGCTCTACCGCGACCGAAAGAGCCGCTGTCATGCCCGTATCCTTGAACGATCCCGTCGGATTCATACCCTGGTGCTTGGCGAGAATCCAATCAATGCCCAGGGCCTTCGAGGCGCGGGGCAGATCGTAGAGCGGCGTGTTGCCTTCAAACAGCGTCGTCACGCGTTCAAAATCAGCCACGATCGGTAGCAGGTCGCGGAAACGCCACACCCCCGACTGGTCAATCGACCGCGTAGAGGTGCGGCGCTCCTGCCAAAGCCAGCGCAGAGCGGATGGATTGGGAAGTGACATAACACTGGTGTCGCCGGGCTCTTTGTGTGTCCAGGGATACACTACCTCAAAGAGCGAGCCGCAACTCGAGCATCGAAAGTCAGACGGTACCTGCGGGCCGGCGGTTCGCTGGCCACATCCTGTGCATCGTAACTGGTGTGAGGCAATCATCGGTGAGACAAGGTTATATGAAGTGGATCTTCGCTGGGTTTGTCACGCTTCTGGCGTTGTACAACCCGACGGCTTTTAGCCAGGTCAAAACGCTCCGGATCGCTGCCGCCTCTGACTTGCAGACGGTGATGCCGGCCTTAGTGGCTGCCTATGAGAAGCGGACCGACGTCAAGCTGCACGTGACCTTTGGCAGCTCCAGTGCGCTTGCGACCCAGCTCATCAACGGCGCGCCAATGGATGTCTTTCTAAGCGCTGACTTCCTTTTTGCAGAGAAGGTGATTGCGGCGGGGCTGGCGGTTGAGAAGGAGCCGGTTGCATATGCTCAGGGCACGCTTGTGCTCTGGACTCGCAAGGACTCTGGCATGCAGCCTCTGACAATGGAGATGCTGACCGATCCGCGGATCAAGCGGATTGCCGTGGCGGACGAGTTTCATGCTCCTTATGGTCGCGCAGCTTACGCTGCGATGCGGCACATGAAGCTGGAGGACAAGGTCAAGGGGAAGCTGGTGACGGCGGAGAACATCTCGCAGGCGGCGCAGTTTGTGGAATCCGGAAACGCACAGGTGGGATTTGTTTCGCTGACATTTGCGAGTTCGGAGCATGGGAAACAGGTTGGAATATTTCAGCGGGTGCCAGCGGTTTACCCGAAGATTCGGCAGTGTGGGGTGGTGTTGAAGGCTTCGCGCAATGTGGACGAAGCCCGCAAGTTTATGGACTGGATGACGTCGTCTGAGGTGCAGAGCCACTTGCCGGAGTTTGGGCTGGAGGCGGTTCGATAGGTACCCCCCCCACCCTGTCCTGTTTGGTACTAAAGTCTTCAAACGATGACACTTAGGTCCGGACCTCGTTTGGACCTGGTCCGATGCCGGATCTGCGTTGTGGGTTTATGGGGGAAATTTGTGTCAAGCGAAGGGGCATCAGTGCAGTCGGGTAGACTGCACTGATGGATGGCGAAGCACTGCTTCTGACACTGCGGCTGGCTTCGACGACGACGATCGTGCTGCTTTTGATTGCCATGCCGCTGGCGTGGTGGATGGCATGTGGCCAGGGCTGGGGACGTGCCATGGTACAGGCGGTGGTGGCGTTACCGCTGGTGCTGCCGCCTACGGTGATCGGATATTACCTGCTGGTTGGGTTTGGGCCGCTGACGAGTGTGGGGCGGGTGGTGACTCGGGTGATAGGGCATCCGCTCGCGTTCAGCTTTGCGGGACTGCTGGTGGGATCGATTGTGTACTCGCTGCCGTTTGCGGTGCAGCCGCTGGTGGCCGGGTTTCGGGGAATCGAGGGGGACTACGGGGAAGCCGCGGCAGGGATTGGGATGACACCGATGGCTACGTTTCTTCGGGTGGTGCTTCCGATGGCCAAGGGTTCACTGGCGACCGCGGCGGTACTTACGTTTACCCACACGGTTGGAGAGTTTGGCGTGGTGCTGATGCTGGGAGGAAATATTCCTGGGGTGACGCGGACGCTTTCGCTGGTGCTCTTCGACCAGGTTCAGGACTTCAACTATGCGGCGGCGAACCGGACGGCTGGGGTGCTGGTTCTGGTGGCGATGATCGGGCTTCTGGGGGTTTATGGGCGATGGATGCGGCGGGGGTTTGATGCCGTCTG
>JAYVDT010000008.1:0-2173 GCA_043749265.1 Rhodanobacteraceae bacterium
CTTGGGAATAAAGGTCAGTTGGCCGTCCGTCAGGACGCCATCGACGTCAAAGAGCAATACGCGGATTTTGCGGGCGCGTGCCTCAGCGGAGGAGAGCGAAATCATTTCCTCATCATACGTGGCATCAAACGTGCGCTTCGCTTCTGCATAAACAGCGTCTCCGGTCGCGAGGAATGCATCGCCAGCTTGTGACACCCACTTGAACTCCCACGGATGCGAAGAGCCGTCGTACGACTGGTTCGTCCCCGCCAGGCCCTCATACTCAAACTTGTTGCCGACTGGGCTCCACGTTACAACCCCACCGTCCGAGCGCTGCATCAACTGGGCAAACCACCCGCTCGACTGCGAGTATTTGAATCCGGTTTGGGTCCACATGCGAACCCTTCAGGTGATAGATCTCCCAGCTAGCAAAGAAGGCCCTTCCACTTTCCAGTCCTGGCGCTTGCCATCGGCAGTCAATACGAAGACGCCTTTGCGGGTCCCCACCAGCAGTCGCACTTTGCTCATCGCTTTACCTCCAAATTAGGTCGGAAATTTCGGCCACAGCATAATAGGTTGGGAAGAGATGGATTTGATACCTCGCCCGCGAAAGAATCCGACACCATGACGAATCTCTACGCCAAAGCCCTCGCCGCCGCCGACTACGTCCGCTCACACACCGGCCTCAAGCCATGCGTTGGCATCATCCTTGGCTCTGGCCTTGGTGCCTTCGCATCCGCAGTTGAATACGCCGTCACCATCCCCTACTCGCAAATCCCACACTTCCCCCAGGCCACCGTTGAAGGCCACGCCGGCAACCTCATCCTCGGCTCCGTTGCCGGGGTGCCGGTCGCCGTCATGCAGGGCCGCGTCCACGCCTACGAGGGCTACACCCTGCCCGAGGTCACCTTCCCCACCCGCGTGCTGGGCCTCCTCGGCTGCCAGAAGCTCATCATCACCAACGCCGCCGGGGGCATCAAGTCCTATCCGCCCGGCTCGCTCGTCGCTATCTCCGACCACATCAACCTCACGGGCACCAATGCCGTCCTTGGCCACAACGAACCCCGTTTCGCCGTCGTCCCCGGAGCCGGCCTGCGCTTCTTCGACATGTCCACCGCGTACTCGCCGGCCCTGCTCCAGATCGCCAAAAAGGAAGCCGCCACACTCGGCTTTCCCATGGAAGAAGGGGTCTACCTTGCCGTCCTTGGTCCGTCCTACGAGACCCCCGCAGAGATCCGCGCTTTCCGCGTCCTTGGCGCCGATCTTGTCGGCATGTCCACCGTCCACGAGGTCATCGTCGCACGCCACATGGGCCTCGACGTCCTGGGTATCTCGCTCGTCACGAACGCCGCCGCCGGCGTCACATCAGAGGCCATCAACCACCTGGAAGTCATGGACATCGGTCGCCAGGTCGAGACCCGATTCACCTCCCTCCTGACCGCCATCATCCCAAAAATCGGGACGCCTTAGACTGAAAGATCGAGTACGTCCTCATCGACTTCAAGCGGGACCGGCTCATCCCACTGAGTTAACCCACCCAGAGCCATCACCGCATCCCGGGCCTCAATCGCAGACTGCTTGCGATGCAGTCCATCGCTCGAAAACCGGATTGGCCCCGGCGCAATCTTCACCGTCGCATGCACCCCGCGAAGGCTGAGAAAACGAAAGATATGTCCAAGCATCGGCGTATCGCCCCAGAAGCAGACATCATCCTGCACCGACATATCCGGCCCGTTTTCTTTATCGAAGCGATAGCTGATGTACGCCGCCGTCACCGGCTCTTTTCCCAACATAGCCTGCGCCAGCAACCCAGAATGAAACGGCAGCACCTGCTCCCCGTTGGTAGTCGTGCCTTCGGGGAAAAAGACCACCGGCAGTCCAGCCTCTGCTACCTCCGCCATCCCGCTCATGGCCTTCACCGCGGATCCGCCGCGTCCCCGCTGGACGTAAACGGTTCCCGCCATCGTCGTCATCCAGCCCAACACCGGCCAGTTCTCAATCTCTGCCTTGGACACGAACACGCAGGGCTCCAGCGCCGCAAACACAATTATGTCCACATAGCTCAGATGGTTCGAAATCAACGCCCCACGCGCAGGAAACACACCTTCGACAGTTAATCTAACCCCCAGACCATGCAGTGCCGCCGAGCAAAAACGGTGCAGCCATTCAGCCCGCGCCTGCCTGGTTGTTGGCT
>JAYVDT010000009.1:0-2168 GCA_043749265.1 Rhodanobacteraceae bacterium
GTTGTACAGGAAGCGATTTCCACTCCAGTAACCACCGTGGTAGCCCGTTCCTGTATATCCGCCGCCATACGGCACGCCGCCGTAGAAGCCAACATGACGCCCCCAGTAGCCCGGATGAAAGCGATAGCGCGGTCCATCGGCACCCCAGTAATTTGGCGTCCAAAGCGCTCCAGCATAAGGGGGCTGAACGTAAGCACCCGGAACCCAGTAGTAGCCTGCCGGCGCGTGGCGCCAGTAGCCCGGCGTCCAGATCGTATTCGCCCGCTCGACCCGCGGCTGGTCGTACTCCGGAAGCGGCGGCGGAGCCTGATCAACCTCATCCAGCGCCTGCTGCCCCGCTTCAACCCGCGGGTCGTTTGCCTGCTGCTCCGGATACTGTTCGCCCTGTTGCCCGGTGTAGCCCTGCTCGCGCTCATCCAAAACACGACCACGCGAATCCCGACGGACCTGCCGCGGATACTGCGCCTGCGAACTCACCGGAGCCATGTTCACGTTTGCAGGATCATTCGCATTCGGGTCTTGTGCAAACGCTTCCGGTCCGGTAGCCACGCTCTTCTTGCATCCACTCACACAGAGCACAAGCGCCAAACCAACTGCCGTTACCGTTCCTGACAAAATCGATTTCAAGCAAACACCTCTGCACTTCTATTAGGTGGGATGCCATATCTCCGGTCCTGGCAAGACAATCTTCGCTGCAAAACACCACAACTCGTACATCCGTTTGGGGTTAGCGTGGCCGTCGCAATGCCCTGCTAACATCAGCCTCAACGATGACATCCGACGAACAACACCTACGCGACAGTTATTCAAAGATGTCCGAGCTTGAGTTGTTCGAACTCGCCCGCACCTACGACACGCTCACCGACACCGCCCAGTCCGCTCTCCGCGTCGAGTTCGCCATCCGCAACCTCCTCCCTCCCCTCGTCGACGAGCCCGAATACCCCACCAGTTCCGACCTCGTCACCGTGCGACGTTACCGTGATCTCTCCGAAGGTATCGTCGCCCGCTCTCTGCTCCAATCCGTCGGCCTCCGCGCCGAACTCCGCGATGAAAACCTTATCCGCCTCGACTGGCAGGTCTCCAACTTCATCGGTGGCCTTCGTCTCCAGGTTCCCGCAGCCGACGCCGCCACCGCAGAAGAAATCCTGAGCCAACCCGTGATCGACCCCATCCCCATGAACGAAGCCGCCGACCCCGACTCAGATCCAGACGAGTACGTCCAGCCTCGCTGCCCCCACTGTGGCTCCAATGAAATCTCCTTTGAAGGCCACTCCCGCGCCGCCGCTCTCACCTCGCTCTACGTCCTTTCGCTTCCCCTGCCGCCGGGCCCCGAAACCTGGCTCTGCCATACCTGCGGCACCCGCTGGCAGGACCTGCAGGAACCCGAAGAAGACGAACCCCGCTCCTAAGCAGCCCCTAAAAATCTCACCCTGCGTCTTTCTGTGACGTCGTTCCTGAACCCCAGTTACGAAGTGGCTCAGCGACTTGTACCTTCGCACTTCCAAGCTGAAACCAATCAGCATAGTATTAAGCAATGTTGCAGCATGTCCCCTCGCCCGCATCCGGTCGCGCCCAGATCCAGCGCTTCCGTCATGGCCGCCGCGATCGCGGACGCTTCCCCCGCATAAATGTCCGCCTGACTCGAGACGCCCGTACAGCATAAAATCTGGCTGCGTCGCACTGCTCACTTCGCGCCCCGGCGCCCGAGGACCCTTTGATGAACATCGCCCAGCATCCTGACAGCTTCAACGCAAAATCCATACTCACAGCCGGCAACCAGCAAGTCACCTACTTCTCCCTCGCCGCGCTCGCCAAATCGGATTTAGGCTACGACCTCACCCGTCTGCCCTTCTCTCTCCGCATCCTGCTCGAAAACCTCCTCCGTCACGAAGACGGCCGCACCGTCACCGCCGACGACATTAAGTTCCTCGCCCAGTGGGATGCCAAAGCAGAACCTTCCCGCGAGATCGCCTACATGCCCGCCCGCGTCCTCATGCAGGACTTCACCGGTGTTCCCGCCATCGTCGACCTCGCCGCCATGCGCGATGCCATGCGTGCCCTGGGCGGCGACCCTGAAAAAATCAACCCCCTCCAGCCCGCCGAGCTCGTCATAGACCACTCCGTGCAGGTCGATGAATTCGGCACCAAATATGCCTACGACACCAACG
>JAYVDT010000010.1:0-2165 GCA_043749265.1 Rhodanobacteraceae bacterium
CAGCAAAACAGTCAGCGCGCGACCTTTGAAAGTAAGTTTGCGGACTACGGTGAATATCTTGACTCGCTCGATATGACGGCTGAGATTGACCGCTTCAAGTCGCTCTACATCAATCGCATCACGCAACTCACGAACAAGACCAACCAGTTCAACCTAACCACCCGTCGCTACTCTCTCACCGAGATGGAGTCCCTGCTCAACGATCCTGACGCTGTTGGGATCTACGGCCGTCTGACCGATCGTTTTGGAGACAACGGGTTAGTCTCGATCGTGCTTGGCCATCGCGACGGAAAGGTGCTCGACATTGACCTTTGGCTGATGAGCTGCCGCGTACTCAAGCGCGATATGGAGGTTGCGATGCTCGATACACTGGTCGAAAACGCCCGCAGCATTGGGGTAAAGACGCTGCGTGGCCACTACTTGCCGACCCGCAAGAACGCGCTCGTCGCCGAACATTACAGCAAACTTGGCTTCACCACCGACTTTGAAGCCGAGGACGGATCCAAGGTCTACTCGCTTAATGTGAGTGACTACAGGTCTGCCAATACACACATCAAGATACTCACGGCCGTCCATGCCAAGTAGCCCCATGGTATCCGCGTTGGCTCTTCATCATGTGGGTTACGCCGTTAAGGCGATCGCTCCTAAAGCGCGGATGTATGTGCGATGCCTCGGCTATGAAGTGATGACGCATGTCATCCACGACTCCTTGCAGACCGCTCTGGTTCAATTCCTGCGTCTCCCAGGAGATGCTGCTTATCTCGAATTGGTGGCGCCCGACGGGCCGGAGAGCAAGCTTTCCCGCACGGTCCAACGCGGAGGGGGACTACATCATCTTTGCTACGCATGCGGCCCTTTGGAGACCGCAGTCGACCACCTGAGCCAAAACGGCATGCTGCTCTTCTCTGAGCCCAAACCAGCCGTCGCGTTTGCAGGCCGCAGAATCTGCTGGCTCATGGGAGAAGATAGCTTGCTGATTGAACTGGTAGAGCGACGGGACGAAGCCGACCGGTGCACCCCCGGCCTGGCTTCCTAGTACACCGTAAGAAAGAAAACCTACCAAAGACCCCAGGCACGGCTCATGTAGTCGGTCAGCGTCATCGTGATGAGCACCAGAAATGTAAAAAATCCCGCCCCAACCGTCATCTTCACCAGTCGTGACTGATACTTCACGTGCATGAAGAACAGGATAACGATGACGGCCTTGAAGGATGCAATCGCAAGCGCGACGATCGGATTGAAGACACCCAGTTCGACGTACGCTGCGCCTACCGTGATCGCCGTGCCCACCAGCAGAGTCCCGAAGACCAGCGTGTATTGTGCCGGAGAGACGATGTGATGATCGGAGTGCTCCGGATTCGTTATGTTCAACGCGTCGTTTGTGTCAGACAAAATCTGCTCCCTGGTAATTCAGATTGCCATCCCGTCTTAGCGGAGGGGATGGCGATTGATGAGGTACAGCAACGGAAAGAGGAACAGCCAAACGATATCGACAAAGTGCCAGTAAAGTCCAAAGTTCTCAATCGGTGCGACATAACCCGTCGTGAACTCGTCTCGCTGCGCCCGATAAATGAGCCAGAAGAGAACTCCGAGACCGATGATCATGTGGAAAGCGTGCATGCCCGTCATGGCAAAGTAAAGGAAGAAGAAAACCTGGGTCTTCTGCGCCATATCCGGCGGAAGCGCTTTCTCCGTTACCTTACCCTGGGCGTTAGCCGGCGGATTGATAAATTCGCGAACATCAAAGCTGCTACCCGGGACGTGATGCTTCTCCCACTTTTCATGGTACTCACCGCTCTTGACACCGAGGAACGCGAAGCCAAAGATCGTTGTAAGCCAGAGGAACAGGACCAGAAGCTTCTTGTTCCGTACCTCAGAGGCCCATACCGCAAGCGCCATAAAGAAACCTGAGGTTATCAGGATGACCGTGTTGATCGCACCCAGAGGAACGCTGAGCTGGTTTGACGCCGAAACAAATGCGTCGTAGTACCAGTTGCGATAGAGCAAGTACGCGAAGAACATGCCGCCGAAGAACATGAGTTCGGTAAGGAGGAAAAGCCACATGCCAAAACTGCCGGCCTCCCGCTGCTGTTCCTCGGTCTCAAAGTGGTGGCGGTGCTGCGGCAGAACGACATGGTGATCTTCGTCATGTTGGAGCGCAGACT
>JAYVDT010000011.1:0-2165 GCA_043749265.1 Rhodanobacteraceae bacterium
TGCAACACGCTGGTCGACTGCATGGCCGACGCGCTGAAGCAGGTGCAAGGCGCGTTTTCGATTGTGCTGATGACGCGCAATCGCATCTTTGCCGCGCGCGATCCATACGGCTTCCGGCCGCTTTGCATGGGGCGCATCACGGGCGAGAACGGCGCACCGGATACGTTCTGCTTTGCCTCCGAGACCTGCGCGCTGGACCTGCTGCATGCAAAGTACGAGCGGGACGTGGAGCCGGGCGAACTTGTCATGGTGTCGGAAGATGGCGTCACCAGCCGACGTTTCGCATCGGATACTCCGCAGGCGTCGTGCATCTTTGAGCATGTGTACTTTGCACGTCCGGACTCGCGCGTGTTTGGCCGCTGGGTGCAGCACTCACGTGAAGAGATGGGCCGGCAGCTGGCGCGGGAATCGGGTGTTGCGGCGGATGTTGTAGTGCCGGTGCCTGACTCCGGTGTCACTGCGGCGATCGGCTATGCTGCAGAGTCGGGGATACCGTTCAACTTCGGTCTTATCCGCAATCACTATGTCGGCCGCACGTTCATTGAGCCGACCCAGCGGGTGCGCGACTTTGGCGTGCGCATGAAGCTTAATCCGTCTCGCGCGCTGCTGGAAGGCAAGCGCGTCATTCTGATCGACGACTCCATTATTCGCGGGACAACCTCGCGCAAGATTGTGCGCATGGTCCGTGCGGCTGGCGCAACGGAAGTTCATCTCCGCATCTCTTGCCCGCCGACCATCTCGCCCTGCTTCTACGGCGTGGATACACCGAGCAAGGAACACCTCATCGCTGCGAACAAGAGCCTGAAAGAGATCTGCGAATACATCGAAGCTGACTCGCTTGCGTATCTCTCGCTGATCGGCTTGACGCATTCCTGCACTAAAGGCGAGACGGCAAAAGGCTTGTCGCCCGGGAGTTTCTGCACCGCTTGCTACACCGGCGACTACCCGACCCAGATGATCGATGTCAGCGAGATTCTGCCGGCACCCGCGATGCAGCTATGAAGATTTCACGAGCGGAAGTGTCGACCGCAAACGGAGTGAGTCTCTTACGAAAGCTTTGCCTCCATTGGTCGCATGAGCACACAGTAGAGTTCGACAACACGCACGGCAAGATCACTCTGCCCAATGCCTACGTCACGCTGATACCCGGGCCTGCGGCGCTCTCCGTCTATCTGGAGACGAAAGATGAGGGGGACCAGGATCGCATGGAAGGGGTCGTGGCACGGCATCTGCAGCGGTTCGGCTTTGGAGAAGAACTGACGTTCCATTGGCTTCGGAGCTAGCCCTGGAACAAGGGCGAAACAAGGACTAGTACAGCACGAAGAACGGGACTGGAAAGGTGCTTGGCCATCCTTTCCTGCCCCGTTTTCAATTGGAAGAGTGTGGCTTACTGAACCGGCGTTGTGAGCGCGAACGAACCTGCTAGGAGCTGTTTCGCCAACGTCAGTTCCTCTGCGGAGACGGTGTGTGGGCGGTCCGGATAGCGCCTGAAAGTTACCTCCGCGCCCATGCTCTTCAGGACGGCTACGGACTCCTCCACGCGCGACCATGGGATGTGCGGGTCGGGGTCGCCGCTCAGCAATAGCGCGGGTGTTCCGGCCAGGTCGCCGGTATGGGTGAAGCTTTCTCCAAGGGGTCCAATCAGGCCGCCGGTGAAGGCGATCAGTCCGGCGTAGCGGGCGGGGTGGCTGGCTACGAACTCGGTAGAAAGGCATGCACCCTGGGAGAAGCCTGCGATGACGATCTTCTCCGTGGGCATGCCTGTCAACTTGAGGACGGATTCTATCCGGGCAAGCGCCGAGGAGAGATAGGGCTCATTTGTGGATCGCGGTGCGAGGAATGAGTTCGGATACCAGCTCCGACCGACGGCTTCCGGGGCCAGATATGCCAGTTTCGGATCGCCGATGGCTCCGGCAAGCGACAGAATGTCTTCTGCCGAGCCACCGCGTCCGTGCAACAGAATCACAGCGCCGACGGCTTCAGCAAGGGGTGCACCCGCATGCAGCATGCGGCCGGTTGCGTGCGGGTCGAAGGTCATGCGGGCACCTGTTTTTGTTCCGTCACGGACGAGTGTTTCAGCGTGATGGGCAGGAGACGCTGCTCGATTTGCAGGCGACGCGGCTCCAGCCATGCCGGTATATGCAGCGCCTCGCCGAGGGTCTCGA
>JAYVDT010000012.1:0-2159 GCA_043749265.1 Rhodanobacteraceae bacterium
GGCGCCACGAACCGGAAGAACTCGGCTACGTGCTCGTCACAGTCGCGCAGCCTGCTGAAGTGAGTGATCCTTTGCGGTGCCTTGAAAGAGAACCGAAACCCCGGCCCAACCTGTGTCAGCCACTCCGTCAATCTTGCTGCTGGGGGAAGCTTGCGAAAGGTGTAATTTACTTCAACCGAGTTGAGCACTGACGCGTAGTAGCTCAGAAATTTCTTTGCAGAGACGCCTTCTGGATAGAAGTCCGGCTTCCAGGTCGGATACGCCCAGCCTGAGGTGCCGGCAAAGAGGTGGGGCGGAGCCGCAGCCACTTCGATGTGCTGGATTGTCGTGGTTTTTTTCCGGGTATCAGGTCTACTCGCTGGCATGGGGGTTGTCAGTGAGACTTCGTCGTAGCGAATGACGCGACAGACCATCAAGATAGAAGATTGGGGCGGCTAGTGGGTTTCGAACCCACGACATCCGCTGCCACAGAGCGGCGTTCTGCCACTGAACTATAGCCGCCGTATCTCCGTCAGTATAGCGCATACGCGGCAAAAAATGCATCTATGTCCTCGAGGGATATTTTTCCGTGGCGATAACTGCAAAACCTGAGATCCTCACCCCTCGCCGCCGCCCCGGTGGGAAAGCATTCGACGACGAAAACCTCGACATGCTCTCGCACCTCCTCGACGATTTCATCCAAATTCCCGGCACGCCCATCCGCTTCGGTCTGGACGGAATCGTCGGCTTCATCCCCGGCATCGGCGATATTCTTGGCGGCCTCGCCTCGTCGATCATCGTCATCGCCGCCTGGTTCCGAGGCGTTCCTAAAGCCATCGTCGCCCGCATGGTCCTCAACATCGCCATTGAGACCGCTGTCGGCTCCATCCCCTTCGTAGGCAACCTCTTCGACATTGGCTGGCGCGCCAATCGCCGCAACTACGCCCTGCTTACCGGCACCCTTGCCGACCCTAAAAAGCACACTCGCACAAACTGGCTCTTCATCGCAGGCGTTTGCCTCGTCCTTGCCTTACTCATGGTCATTCCGATGCTCCTGCTGGGCTGGTTACTCGTCCACGTAAAGGCCTGGATCACCCCGGTCCGCCATTAGATCAATGAACGCCTAAAGAAATTCATCACAACTGCGGTATCCTAAAGTGAGTCGGGGCGTAGCGCAGCCTGGTAGCGCATCTGGTTTGGGACCAGAGGGTCGGGGGTTCGAATCCCTCCGCCCCGACCATTCTTTCTTTTCGACCCTTTTGAAGATCATGTCGAAGGTCTTTCGGTAGACAGGTGTTGCGCTTAGGGCATCCACAGAGCTGTTCGAAAATAGCATTCTGAGCAATTCGGCTTTTTCGGGTGAATTCTGCAAAATATACAGTGAATAGGTCTTATTCGCGAGTTTGAAGCGTCTTTCGGCATCGAGAGCCTTGTCACCACTTTCGGCGTGATTGAGTGCATCAATCGCCAACCGGACCTGTTGCTCTTCTATCCTTCCAGCCCAGTCACGGCTCGACGGGGGGAACATGGTTGAAACCGAAATTGATACGACACCAGAAGAGAAACCTATGTTTGGATCAGAGTTTGACGAACCGCCCGAGAAGAATCCGATGAAAATTGGCGATGGTACATCGCTGGAGCGATCCTCGTTCACTATCTGATTTCTCGTTTTGTCTATGGCAAACATTAGGCAGGATCAATGAGAGCTCTGATCGTAAAGAACGATCGTCTTCTAGAAGGCTTGATGGTCCGTCAGGAAGTGCTTGGGCTGATCGATTCCGGGCTTTCGGCTGCAGAGGCGAAGCGACGCGTTGCGCGGACGCGAAGAGTACACGTGAGGACGATTGACCGCATCTGGGCTGCAAAGGGTCTTTCCGCGTCCGATCAGATGACGAAAGTAGATGCGGAACAGATGATTGGAACTTTGGTCGCAAGAATCCAGTAGTGCACACGCTCACGACTGTTACGGATTCTGTTGAGGTTCGTTTTTACAGAACGTCGGCTGGAGAGCTTTGAAAGGACCCGCAAGCTGCTTGTGCATTGATGCGCACAGTAAGAATGCCGGAGGCGGGCTAAGGGGCTGTGTTTCATATGGTTCCCCGTTAGCAACGTGTGCTCGCCCGTAAGCCTACGCCTCCACCCCCCTTTTTTCTATTAGCCGCCTGTTTTCAGCAAGTTCC
>JAYVDT010000013.1:0-2156 GCA_043749265.1 Rhodanobacteraceae bacterium
TGGATGAATCGGCTGATGGGGTGGATGCCGGAGCTTGGACACTGCGTGGTGTGTGGGCTGAGCCTGCGGGGCGCGACCGTCTGGTATTCGTCAACGAGCGATGGAGTGACTTGCCCGGACGACCGCCGGCCCGGAAGCATTGCGCTCAACGCAAAATCCGTCGCGGAGGCCGGGCGCATGTTTCGCGGAACCGTGGCGGGACTCGCCGCAGAAGAGTGGCCGCAGCAGCGTGGAGCTGCGCTGCGACGGTTTGCGGTCGATACGCTGGAGCGCCATCTGGAAAGGCGGCTGGTTTCGGCTCGGGCTTTGTAGGGGGGGTTGCGAAGGCGGTCGGGCTTTGTACGCTACCCCCCGCTCTTTCGCGGAGACTAAAACGGTAGGGCAAACGATTACGTTATGGTTTGGCGTTGCGGAAGACTGGAAGGCGGCGCAGGAGCGTTCGGGGGTGGAAGCCGGGCGGAATCTCAAAGAAGCTTCGGATAAAGGGGAAGAAGCTGTCCTGGGCGATGCGCAGGGTCGCAGGCAGGACGTAGATATTCATCAGGATTTCCGAAAGCAGAAGCGAGACGGCGGCTCCGTAAAGGCCGTAGGAGAGGGACGCAAACCAGGTAACGACGATCGTAACGGCAGAAGCTGCGACGTAGATGACTGCAAGCCGCTTGTGCTGGTTGGTGGCTACGAGGATCGACGAACTGGTGGACCAGAGCGAGTAGATAATGACGACGAGAAGTAGGATCGAGAGCAGCGGACGGCTGGGCGGAACCTTGCCCTGGGTCCAGTGGTTGAGCAGCCATGGGCCACCTGCGATCATGGCTGCGACCACGAGGCCGGAGAGGATGAGGGCGCTCTGGCAAGCACGCCGGTGCAGGGTGCGGATGAGGCCGACGTTCCGCTGGGCGTAGGACTTCGAGAACTCCGGCTCGAAGGTAATGTTGATCATCTGGACGATCTGGAGGGCAACGCGAGAGATGGTGCGCGCGGTGGCAAAGACGACGACCGCAAGCGGACCGACCGTGTGGCTGACCACGATGATGGTTCCCTGCAGGTTGAGCGCCTGGCCCAGGGGGAAGCCCATGAAGGCAAAGGCGGGTGTGCTGAGGCGCTTGATCTCCGCGAAGCTGGCACTCTTCCAGCCATAGCGGATCCAGGAGATTTGCGCACGCGTCATGATGCCGAGTACGACTGTGCCGGCGATGCTGGTGCAGGCATAAACGAGCGCGGCGGTGCGCGGACCATAGCCGAGACCCACGGGGACGAGCGTCGCAACAAAGGCGCTGAGGACGATCATGCTGTTGATAAAGAGACCGAAGGCATTGCGGCCAACGCTGCGATAGGCGGCCTGCATGAGGCTTTCCAACTGGGCGAGCAGGATGGTAAGGCCGAGGTAGAAGAGGACCCAGCGCGCGTCTGTCTCCGAGATGGAGTGAATGTTCAAGAGGCGGGTGACGGGAATGAACTGGATTGCCAGAAAGACGACGACGCCGCTGGCGCTCAAAGCCGCGACGATGAGCCACCAACATGACTGAAAGACGCTCAGGGCTGTGTCGATCTCATCCTTGGCGACGAGCATGGTCATCTCGTGCAGGGCGGCGGAGCCGAAGCCGAGGTTGGAGAAGATGAGGTAATTGGGGATGGCGCTGAGCACGAGCCACTCGCCATAGACTCCGGCCGACCAGAAGTGTAGGAAGTAAGGCACCTGGACAAGCTGGACGATGGTGTAGGCGAACTTGGAGACCCATTGCGCGAGGAAACCCCATATAAGCCGGCTACGGGTGCCGGGATCGACACTCATGCAGGACTCTTTCTGGAAACTTGGGAAGCGGATGCTTGGCGGTCGGATAGGATCGTCATGGTTGGCTTAGTGATCCTGAGTTTAGCAGTGTGGCGTGGGGTGGGGTGCGTGCTCCGGTAGAATCTGCAGATGACCGGAGTGGCGGAGAAGAAGAAGACGCTTACGTTTCAGGAACTGCTGTTTACCTTGCAGCAGTTCTGGGCGGAGCGGGGATGCGTGCTGCAGCAACCGTATGACAGCGAAGTTGGCGCGGGAACGATGTCCCCAGATACATTTTTGCGGGTTCTGGGGCCGAAACCGGTGAGGATGGCATACGCGCAGCCCTCCCGCAGGCCGGCGGACGGGCGCTACGGCGAAAACCCAA
>JAYVDT010000014.1:0-2156 GCA_043749265.1 Rhodanobacteraceae bacterium
CTGAGACGCCAAGCTCCGCTGCTTCATCGCAATCACCTCACAGCCATCAGATTAATCAATCAGGCTGTGGACGCAGAACTTGTGCAGAGATTCCCTAGGTAGAAGGACGGTCCTTTTGCCTTCAGGAGCTTGATTCTGGAGAAGGTGCTGCTGTGCATTGGTTGTCGAATAATCCAGATTGTCCGGATTTGCGTTAGAACAACGGTTTCAAGGCGTCCCGTTATTTGGGGCGATACCAAATGCACAAACTGCGAACCACGTCATACCTGTAGCGTCTACCGTCGTAGTGATACTGTGCTCGCTCAAGAACTCTTTGCCTATTGCGAAGCGGATACCTTCACACAGGATCTCGGACTTGTCCTTAGTCCTCGACGGCTAAGAAGCGCAGTGAACGGAAACATCTTTGTAGCGGTTTTGATGGACACATCTGGAAGCCAGTCCGCCGTCGGTGTGGTCCTCGGCTTTCCTGTACTTAGCTGCTTCTCGCTCGTTGCGGTCTTCGTTGCCTTCCCATTGCTGATCGAAAAGGTCTGCGAGACACTTCTGTCTCCCGGCAAGACATTGAGGAGGCGGGAGAGCTTTACCACCTGCCCGTGGTCGCCGAAGAAGTAGCGATCATAAGCCGTCCAGTCGCCCGACTCGTCGGTCTCTGCCACGTCGATCTGCAACAGATGATCGTTCGAGTAATGCAACGTCCCGACCGTCATGGCTCCTACCTCTTGCACCTTCGCCGTCCACGTCGATTCAGTGGTGTAGAAACACCACTGACTATTCCCAGCATCTTCCAGCAAGAACATCTTGGAAGCCTTCGCTTGCGCTGAGGCAATGCCAGACTGGAAGAGTAAAGAAAACCCTACGAGACCCGCTGCAAAATATCTCATCCGTGACCTCCGCCACATGCGCTCACCATCGCCGACGTGGGACTTGTGCCCGCACGGGGTAGTTGAAAGTGCGGAGGATCACGATGCGTGAAGGTGCCCCCCCATGTTAGCCCCTGAGCCCGCAGTGCGCTGATGATCGACGGGAAGAAGCTGCTTATCGTCCCGTTTATGTCGACCGCCATCTCTAACTCGCAGCGCTTCCGAGGTGGAACAGCTATCGGCGATAGCGCGTTGTCGTGCTGTGCTGACCGGGTTAAGCATCGATCTGGACGGATACACCTCCGCAGAAACCGCAGATGATCAAGAGGATCTGCGCCTTCTGTTAGGCATCCGCCAGTGGAACTTACTCGGCTATTCGTACGGCACGGACCTTGCCCAAGTTTTATTGGCACGACACCCTCAAGGCATACGAAGCGTTGTGCTCGACTCTGTGCTTCCAGTCGACATGAACTATGACGAAATAGCTGCTGCCACTCTTCAGCGCGCGATCGATCAACTGCTCGATGGTTGTGAGACCAATCCGCTTTGCTCGGCCAGCAGTCCTAATCTTCATATTCGGCTCGCAGCGTTGATAGCCCGTGCCGATAGTGTCGGACTTCGCACCGACGACGGACGGACGTTGCGAGGACGCGATATCGTGAATGCGATTGGGGCCGCCCTTCAGCAGCCATTGAAGATCCCTGTCCTGCCGCGCATCATCATCGATGCCGCCAACGGCAACCTCAGCGGATGAAGGCATGGTCGTGTGCGGGAAGACGATGACGGAGGAAGCGTTCGACGCGGAGCTTCAAACGGTCCGTGGCACGAAACATAAGGCCGCCTCCGAGGTCATGCGGCAGTATGCGGCTGCAGAAAAGAAACGGATAAGAAACTAAGCTGGATTGAGGCCACAGACGCGGCTGGCTTCATTTAGTTTTGGCGTACCATTCTCCCAGATCGTCATTGATGAGAAGCCGGATTTCGTTCCCCTCTACTCGAATCGGATAACCATGATGGTCCAACTCCACATTCGGAGGATCTCCTCCAACAAGATGCCAAACACCTGCCGTGTCAGCTTTGGCCTTCGTCGATCCTCCCTGCACGAGAACATACCTTCCATTTGCTTGTAGGGTCAGCCGGTCCAGTTCGTGATCCGTCGCTCTATCTACGGATGTGTCCGTGGACTTGTAGATGTAACCACCAACGAAGGATTCCGGAGTCGATGGAATCGCTTGATTGGCATGGCACCCAGCAATCATGCAGGATGCTAACGTGGCCACGAGAAGCTGAAGTCTT
>JAYVDT010000015.1:0-2154 GCA_043749265.1 Rhodanobacteraceae bacterium
TCCTGCTCCGCTCTGAAGCTGTCATCGGCCTTGTTGGACTGCTTCTTGGGGTGATGAATTGGGCAATCCGCTTCGGCGCAAACCCTCCGCACTTCTCCCTTGTCCATTCCCTCGGAGACGATTGCCTCGGAGATGTATCTGCACGTCTTGAACTCCGGCCACTTTGCCTTCTCCGGGGTGCCAAGTTTTCTCCGACTTGATCTCAACGTACTGGCTGCGGGTAATGATCTTGCTCCCATCCTGCGTCTTACCGTAGACCGTGCTGATCTGGATGATCTCCGGCTTGGCTGCGATCTGCCGCTGGACTTGCGCTTCCAGTTTGGCCGCGTAGCAGAGGGGGTCGGTGCATTATGTGGAATCAGGGCAACTGGCAAGTGTTTTCCGCTGGTCCGCCGCCGCCGCGCTCCCCGCGTGGGAATGCAGGCAGTATTTGCTCCGGGAGGACCGGCTGTACCGCAGGTCTCGAAACAGTGATCTGTACAAGGCCGGAGCCGATCTGCCGCTGAGTGGGGCCAGCGGGTGTGGGAACATCGGCAAGCTTGAGGAGGAGCTTTTCGTAAGCTGCAACGCCGTCTTCGATAGCGGCTTGTTCGGCATCTCCAAGTGGAATTTCCTGAAGTAATCGGAGCAAGTGCTGCTTGCCTTCGAGCAGCAGAGCTGCGGTCGATTGCTTCGGCATATAGAAGTCGCACTTGGCACAGGCCATGCGATGCGGGCACTGCTCAAAGAAGTCATAGGTACAGTAGCCGTGTCCGAGGTCATAGAACTTCCATGGTTCAGTTGAGGCCATCCCAGCGCGAACGGCGTCCTGATCGATCAGCACCTCGATCGCGCGCAGGTTGCGAGCAAAATAGCCAGCGTCAGCATAAGACTTGGCCATCTTCAAAGGCGTGATCTTCGCGTAGTGTTGGGTTGCAGAGGGCGTGGCGTGGCCGAGCCACTCCTGTAGCTCGAAGAGGGTCATCGGTTCCTTCGCGTTGAAGAGTTGCGACGCGATGGTGGAACGTGCTCGATGCGTGGTGATGTTGCCACGGACATCTGCGGGCGGCACACCGGCCTTGACGCAAAGCGCGGGGATGAGGGCATGGTT
Source organism: Rhodanobacteraceae bacterium (assembly GCA_043749265.1). Classification (GTDB taxonomy): domain Bacteria; phylum Acidobacteriota; class Terriglobia; order Terriglobales; family Acidobacteriaceae; genus Edaphobacter. Next base: position 1,091 of record JAYVDT010000015.1, read on the forward strand.
CAGATACGACTTGCCCACGCCCGTGAGCCGGACCATGAAGAGAAAGTCGACGACCTCTCCAGTCTTCCAGTCTGGGCGCTTGGCACCCTGTGGACGAACCTTCTCCCAGGCTGCAATGGCTTCTCCAACGATACGATCCACTGGCTTGGTAAAAGCTGTCCCGGTCTTGTTGACCGGCACGTCGAGCAGGCACACTGCATCAGCGGGGAGGATGTGGCCCGTGCCAAGGGCAGTTACTGCATCGCGCTGCGAGCGGATGCAGCTGACCCGCAGCCTCAGAATCTCGTTGTTGCGAAGTCCAGCGAAGAGCCAAGTCGTCGCAAGGGCTCTGCACATCTCGATGGGATAGCTGTTGGGTCGAAACTTCCCTCGCCGGGCCGGGCCGCGACGCGGGAGGTCGTCGGGTACGAGGTTGAGGCCGGCCCAGACCAGCTTGGCCCAGACATCGTCGGCGATGACGCGCGGGTTGGGGCCGATCAAGGCGAGCAGGCTCTTCGGCGTAGTCAGGTGTCGTGTGGGATCGAACCGTCGAGGGATCAGCTCCCACTCCTGGAGATCGCGAAAGAAGATGCGAAGCGTTGAGATGCGGCCTGCACGGGTGCTTGGCGCAAGTATCTTCCCTCGGCTCGTGACATGAACTGGATCGATGCTTCCCCAATCTCCTCCGTGCCACTGACAGACGACGGAGATGAGTTCCGCCGCAAGGTCACGAGTCCAGTCGGCTGGGGAGAGTACGGTCGGATGGATCGTACCAAGCCATCTGCCTACGTTGAGCAGGAAGTAGTAGCTCTTGGTTCTGGAGCACTTGGCATCTGTGGATCGATCAAACCAGAGACGGCAGAGGCGCGCCCACTCAGGCGGTACACCCAAGGTGAGGGCGGGCGAAGACTTCTTGTCGGGAACGGGCCGATGAATCTCAAGAGCTTCAGGCACGGTTCCCATGCTGGCCAGCACACGGGAGAAAGCCACGATGGAATAGCTGCCAATACGTGGCGGCTTGCGTGCGATCACCGTTTTTAAATGGTCTAAGGTGAGCTCATCGAGATGAGGGGAACGGATGAAGA
>JAYVDT010000016.1:0-2153 GCA_043749265.1 Rhodanobacteraceae bacterium
AAGTCTCGCATGGAGTACAACATCGGGAACGGGCAAGGCTTCAGTGTGCTTCAAGTCATTGATTCGGTACGCCGAATCACTGGCCATGCAATCCCTGTCGAATTCCACCCCCGTCGTCCCGGGGACCCTGCCGTGCTTGTCGCGAGCTCCGCGGCCATTCAGAAAGACCTCGGCTGGGCACCGCGCTACTCAAAGCTGGATGACATCATCCTCAGCGCGTGGGATTGGCACCAGAAGCTTTACGCCTGATCCTGTGCCCTATCCCCTCGGCATTTGGGGGATAGGGCACATATTTTGCACATATCCAGCTAGCGCACCATCTCAGTTTCCTCTGCAATTCCGGAGAACCTCATGCTCCAGAGCATGTTTCATTTGCACCTCCCCATCCTTGAAAAACTTCTCAGGCCCGCGATCGTATATCTGGTGCTGGTCGTGTTTCTGCGGGCCTTCGGTAAGCGCGAACTTGCGCAGCTCAATCCGTTCGATCTGGTCGTTCTGCTGAGCTTGTCGAATACGGTTCAGAACGCGATCATCGGGGACGATAATTCCGTCACCGGCGGCGTCATCGGAGCTTTTTCGCTATTGGCCATCAACTGGATACTGATGCGAATTCTGTATCGCATGCCCAAACTCAACAAGCAATTGGCGGGAACTGCAACCACTCTCATAAGCGACGGCAAGGTAAACTACGACGCCCTGAAGCGCGAAACCCTAACGGAGGAGGAGCTTCTCTCGGCCCTGCACAAGCAAAGTTTTGACCGGTATGAGGATGTCAGGCGATGCGTTCTAGAGCCAAACGGTACGTTTTTCATCGAAGGCCAACAACCGAGCACGCTTGAGCGGGACTTCACCGAACTGATGGCTGCCGTAGCGTCGCTGTCAACCGAGTTGCAGGATCTTCGCAAGGAACTTCGTACTCGCGACGCCATACGCTAGGGGATTGCCTTACCGAGTGCCCTTGGCATCATCCCGGGCCAGGGCCGCGAGGGCCTTGCGCAGCCGCTCAGGTGGGACTGACAACTGGGAATCAGCTACAGCCGCCCTGTAGCCGCCCATGTAGATGGAAAACATCACGGCCAACGCACAGCCTACCCCGAAGACGAAGCCAAGGAAAAAACCGATCACTGCACCTGCCGACATGGTCACGGACCCATTCTACAGACCCGCTCCCGTCCTCCCCAAGTAAAACACTCCCCTAGTGGGGGGTGTTTACTTGAACCGGAGCAGGTGCCGGGGCAGGTGCAGCCCCAGCCGTGAAGATCTTGAGCGCGTTTTGAACCGTGTACGTCAATCCCCATCCTGTGGGACCCAATACCAGCAACCAAGCCACCGCGACCAGCAACGGTGACGACTTCTTCACTATCTCTTCAGCCATAATCATCTCCCTTTGAAAGCTCGATTGCGACGTTAGTGAGACGCGCTAACTGCCATGATTGGCTGTTCTTTCAACCAGTACTTCTCAGCCACAGGCTTGACCATCAAATTGGCGACGAAGCCAACCAGCAGCAATCCAGACATGATGTGCAGAATGATCGGATACGCATCCTGCTTGTTCATGTGGTTTGCGACATAGTGGTCGAGAATCCCGTTCACGATGAGCGGACCGACGATGCCAGCCGTCGACCATGCCGTTAGCAGACGACCATGGATAGCCGAGACGTTATAGCCACCGAAGAGATCCTTCAGGTAAGCCGGAATTGTTGCAAAACCACCGCCGTACATGGAGAGGACCAATGCCGCGATCCCGACAAAGAGAGGAACTGAGTTCAAATGATCGCCACGCGTCAACGGGAGCACGAAGAACAGAATCGCGCCAACCGTAAAGAAGATGAAGTAGGTAACCTTGCGCCCAAGAAAGTCAGACATCGACGCCCAGAAAAAACGGCCGCCCATGTTGAAGATGCTGAGCAGTCCGACGAATCCAACGGCTGCCAACGGTGTGATCTTGCCCCTGAAGAAGTCTTGGATCATTGGCGAAGCCTGTTCCAAAATGCCGATGCCAGCGGTCACGTTGCAGAACAGAATCACCCAAAGCAACACGAACTGCGGCGTCTTCCAGGCCTCCGACACGGATACGTTGTGCTTGGAGATCAAGGCGCTTACCTTGTTCGTTCCAGACCAGCCCTCCGGCTTCCAACCTTCACGTGGCACGC
>JAYVDT010000017.1:0-2152 GCA_043749265.1 Rhodanobacteraceae bacterium
GAACAGAGTTCGCTGGGCAAGTGATTAAATCGATTTTAGATCTGGGACTAACAAAGCGTGGGAAACCGCGTTTAAAGTAGTGACTGGGAGATCCTCCATGAGTTTCTGTCGCATTAATAAGTTATGCCGGCCGCTGAGGCCGCTTTTCTTTGTCTTGATCGTCGTTGGACTGATGACGCGCCTGGGTGCGCAGGAACCGGTTGTGGGTGGGCCAGCGGAGATAAAGAACGATCTTCCTGTGGCGGATCAGGCGCCGGTGCGGACGGCGCGACTGACGTTTATCGCGGGGTCGGTGCAAATACAACGGGCCGACAATACGGGGGAAGACACGCCGGTGCTGAACATGCCGCTGAATGAAGGGACTCGGCTGGTTTGCGGGGATTATGGGCAGGCTGAGGTGGAGTTTGAGGATGGCAGCGTGGTGAGGGTGACGCCGCGTTCGTCGTTGACACTGGATGGGCTGGGGCTGGAGGGATCGACGGCGCGGACGGAGATGACACTGCTGAGTGGGCTCGCCTACTTTGAGCTGCGTAAGGCGAATAGTTATATCTACACGCTGCACGCGGCTGGAGTGACGCTGACGCCGATTGAGAATGCTACGGTGCGGGTGCATGTGGAGGATGGGCCGGCGGTGTTTTCCGTGCTTTCGGGGGCGGTGCGGCTGGAGCGAGCGGAGGGTTTCCGTGCGGAGGTTCGGGCTGGCGAGAGTCTGCACGGGGATGCGAAGGACGAGAGCCGCTATTTTCTGAACAGCCAGATTGTAGAGGAGAGTTGGGATCGGTGGAATGAGTCGCGTGACTTGTTTGCCTCAGAGGAAACGGGCAAACGGACTGCGGCGCGGGACAACTATGCAGGGGGACAAGGATACGGATGGTCGGATCTGGATGCGAATGGGACCTGGTACAACGTGCCGGGGCAGGGGCAGGTCTGGCAGCCAACTGTGGCGGATGAGAACTTCGATCCTTATGGGTATGGAAATTGGGTGTGGTCGAACGTTGGGTATGTCTGGGCGTCGGGGTACAGCTGGGGCTGGACGCCGTTTCGGTGCGGGGACTGGGTCTTCTTTCCTGGATTTGGATGGGGTTGGATGGCGAATAACTTTTGCGGACGCTGGGGATTTGGCGGCGGCGGTGACGTTCTGATTGGCCGTGGGCCAACGCACTATAAACCGGTGCCGGTTCCGATCAAAGGGCCGGGGAAGGTGCATCCGATCGTTCCGGTACATGGAGTGGATGGGCCGCGGCCGCCAGTTTTGCCGGGCGGTGTGCGACGCATCGGTGGGGTACCGGTTTCACCTTTGCCGCCCGTGGGCGCCGGGTTTGGCCGGGGAGGAAGCGTTGTGGGGCAAGCGCTGAATCGGGATTTTCCGGTGGATATGAAGACGCACCGGCCGTTGTTGGGTGCGGTGGTAACGGAGGGGAACTCACCGGGGGCGGTGCTGGTCAATCGTGGGGGGGGGAACACGGAGTGGAGGTCGGTACAGCCTAAGGACAAGGCGCCGGTGGCGGTTCAGGGTGAACATGGAACGTGGGAGCGGCGATCGCCGGGGGTGGTGACGCCTCCTGCGCCGCTTAGGGCGTCGCCGGTACAGACGGTTCCGGTGCAGACGTTGGCCCCGGTTCGAACTCCGTCTCCTGCGCCCGCTCCGGCACCTGTGCAGTCGAGACCGCCGGCTCCCATGCCGGCGCCACCTCCGGTTCAGTGGCATTCTGCGCCTGCGCCTGCTCCTCAGCCGGTCCAGTCTCCAGCGAAGACGGACACGGGGAAGTCCAAGGGGTAATGAGGAGTCGGAAACCAGGTCTCAAAGGTGAGACCTTTGGGGCACCCGGATTTGTGCGGAGGAGAGGGTGGTAAGTCTTTCGGCGGTCGTGAGGTCAAACGCAGGTCCTTCGACTACGCCCATCGCAGAGATCGCGATGGGCTCGCTCGGGATGACGATGGCTTGGATTTGTGGCTAGGTGAGGAGAGCGCGGTGAAGCTCGGCCATGGACTCCAGCGAGGTTTGCTCGGCGCGGGTCTGGACGGGGACGCTTGCGGGCCAGCGTGCGGCGAGGACTTCCGGGGGAAAGCCGGCGAATTGCAGATTGTTCTTCAGGGTCTTGCGCTTCTGAGCGAAGGCGCTGCGAAGGAACTTGTCGAAGGCTTTCGGTTC
>JAYVDT010000018.1:0-2145 GCA_043749265.1 Rhodanobacteraceae bacterium
GACACCTCCGCCCCGGCGTCCGCATAGTACGCAGCCACTGCTTCCCGAGCAACCCCCATTCCCCGTGGGTCCGGGTCGTACACCATAGCCTCCGCTCGCTGCAAAGCTTCGAGGATTCCTTGCGCTTCATACCGAAACCCGCAAACCGTAGGGTTAGAGATCGTAAGGTCCAGAAGTTCAAGGCCGTTCTCCCGGGCACCGCGGATGGCTCCTGAAAGTCCACTCTCGCCCAAATCCCATGATGTTCTGGCTGAAAATGCTCCACGCATGCCTAAAGTCTATCTGCGACACAATAAACTATTTCTATGGCCTCCCATCCAATCGAAGCAGTCCTCTTCGACTACGGCCTCGTTCTCTCCGGCCCTCCCGACCCCGTCGCATGGGCCGGCATGCGCAAGATTACCGGCCTCAGTCAAGACACGTTCCAAGACGCCTACTGGACATATCGCCTGGACTACGACCGAGGCACCCATACGGGCCCATCCTACTGGAAAACCATCGGCCACCACGCGGGCGTGACGCTTTCGCCTGCTCAGATAGCAGCGCTCATTGACGCCGATACCTCACTCTGGACCCAGCCCAACCAGCCCATGATCGACTGGGCTCTGCGTCTGAAGGCCGCGGGCACCCGCATCGGCATCCTCTCCAATCTTGGCGATTCCATGACCGCAGGCGTACTCCAGCGCTTCCCCTGCTTACTGAGTTTTGACTTTTGCCTCTGGTCTCACACCCTAAACATGACCAAGCCCGCCCCCGCCATCTACCAGGCCGCTGCCAAAGGGCTCCGCACCCCGGCGCCCGCTATCCTGTTTATCGACGACCGCCCCGAGAACATCGCGGGAGCCCTGGCCATCGGGATGCAGGCAATTCCCTACACCAACCACGAGATTTTCCTCGATGAGCTTACGACGCGCGGTCTGCGCGAACTCTGGCTCAATGGACGCGTCACCCCAAAGGTGTAACGGTACCCATTCCCGAATCTGAACTATAGTGTTGTCAAGAGTCTGAAAGACTTTCTCGCCGGCCATCAAAAACCGTTCAGACCATGGATATTGAGGACAGGCTGCACACAGAGCTCTCACCGCAGCCACAGGACCATGATGAAGACCTTGCAGTATTGGAAGATCTGCCTTTTCGCGGCCGTGCTCGGTGTCTTTCCGCACCGGCTCCTCGCTCAAAACTCGACCCAGCAACTAGCCTTCGCCGGTCTGCGCTCCATCGCCGCACAGGGCCAGATCAACGCCGTCAAGACCGACTCCGTCGGCAACATCTACCTTTTGATCGATCAAAAGGATGGCGTCCGCCTCCTCAAGACCGACAACTCTGCGTCGAAAATTCTCGCCCAGGCGCAGCTCGGAGCCAAGGGTGACATCGGACTTGCCATGGCGCTTGACCCGGCGGGCAACGTCTATATTACCGGCACTACGTCTGCGTCAATTGCCGCTACCTCCGGCGCCGCCATCTCCAATCGCTCCGATACCTCCACCCAGTCATTTGTCGCCCGCTTTCTGGCAGACCTCACTCCTGTCTTCGTCACCTTTACCGGAGGAAGCAGGATTAATGCCACTGCCATCGCCGCGACCAACGACGCCGTCTTCGTCACCGGGATAACCTACTCCGCCAACCTGCCTGTAACTCCTAACGGCGTTCAACAGGCACCCGCCTACCAAAGCACGCAGAACGGTTTCGTCGAAAAGTTCTCGACCGACGGCTCGACCCTTTTGTATGCGACCTATCTTACCGGCGCCAAGGGCGACACCACTCCTACTTCCATCGTCGCCGATGCCTCCGACAACGCCTACCTTTCCGGCGTCACCTCTGCCTCCGGCTTTCCCACCATCGCCGCCATTGTTCCAGAAATCATCTCCAATCCCTCCGGATTCCTCACAAAACTGACCCCCTCAGGCGATGGCATCACCTTCTCGACCTTTATCCCTGGCTCCGGAATCACCTCAGCCGCACTGGACAATGCCACTCAAACCCTGCTCCTCTCCGGCACTGTCGCATTGGGTCAGTTCCCCGTCGATACCGTTTCCAACCCCCCGGTCCCGACCGCCTACCAGGTCCTCCTCCGTCTCCCGCTGGACGGCAGCACCGTAAAAAGCTCCACCTTGATCGCCCCCGGCACCCAATCCTTCATCGCCC
>JAYVDT010000019.1:0-2138 GCA_043749265.1 Rhodanobacteraceae bacterium
AGTGGGCGGTGCGTACATAGCGGAGACGCTGGAGTTTGCGACGAATGTGAATCCTTGGGTGGAGTGGGCTCGGATTGAGGTTGCGCTGGTCAAGGGCGAAACGTATACGCTGCCGAAGACGAAACGCGAATTCGCGGGAAGTGTGATCTCGCTGGCGCGGCAGGTGACGCCGGATCTGAGGGGATATAGTGACCCGGAGATTGTGATGCGTCTGCACAAGGCGCATCATGCTGGAATTCTGTTGCAATCAAAATCAGAGGCCCGCGTGCAATCTCTCATAGAGGATTACACGGAGCGGTTTTTGACAGATTTTTATGCCGTAATGCCGGTTCCGGATAAACCGACTGCCTGATTGCCTGAGTTTCGACAATGAGGGGAATGGTGAGCCCGCTGGGGCTCGAACCCAGGACCAACGCCTTAAAAGGGCGATGCTCTACCAACTGAGCTACAGGCTCTTCCAACTCAAAAATACCACAGGCGCGGGGTTGGCTCAAGGGGCGGTGGGCTTTGAGTTGAAGCCTTGTTTGTGGGCTCATCGTTGTGGGGTCGTAGATGATCGTCTAGTGCAACGAAAGGTACCTCTTTGCGAACTCTTTCGTTACTTATCGGGCAAATTGCAGATTGCGCGAGGAGCGTTGCACTAAAGTGGCACTATGGCGTCATTGACGCGTTGTTTACAGCCCAGTAGCCTCGGATTTGCCCTCAGGGTGTGCGATTAGCTCGAATTTCCTGATCGGGGGCAAGTAATCTTGCATGCACGTTGGATGAAACGCGACGGGACGACTGGCTGAAAAATTCTTGGATGGACATGTGATGAGCAATTCGGAGAAACCGCTCTATGAGACACCAGAAGATGTCGCGATTCTGTATTCGTGGGCCAATCTTCATGGAGCGAAGTACCGCGATTTCTCGGCTTCGCGGCGGGAGTATCGCGCACAGATTCGGCATCGGCAGGCAGAAGAGTTACGGATGAGTGAGTTGCAGGCAAAGGAAGAGGCGGAGGCTGCGGCTGCGGCCGCGGAGCGTATTGCTCAGGAAGCAGAACTTGCAGCACGGTCTGCGGACGTTTATCTGAGCAGGCTCGACCGGGAGCGTGCGCTGCTGTCGTCGGAGATGGCATCGCGCCGAGCGGCTGCTGAACGTGTCGAGGCGGCGCGCCGAGCGGAGGCTGCTGCGGTTGCGGATGCGATGGCGCGGCGCGAAGAACGCGAGATTGCTGAGGCTCATGCTTCGGCCGAAAGACAGGCTGCACGTTGGGCAGACTCGGAGGTGCGCCGCCGGAGCCTGGCAGGACCACAACCTTCGCGAAAGGGGCCGGGAATGGCGAGCGATCCTTACGAGTTTCATGATGAGGCAGAGTTTGAGAACGAGCGTTCAGTAAGCCACAATACTGTGGATCTGAAGCCTTCGGCACAGGCGCGGAACCAGTATGTAAACCGGGTGTCCGCAGAGCGACGCGCTTCGTTGTCGGGGGATCGGGGGGCATTTCGGACAGAATTCGAGATGCGTCGCCAGCGCCAGGGGTTTCGGCCGGACGAGGCTTCAGGGTTGCGCCCGGCGTATCGTGAGGATGGACCGATCGAGCCGCTGCGGAGGCCGAACAGGGTAGATGCATCTCCGCGGGAAACAACTTCTTATCCGCTGCTTGAAGACATGCAGGAGCGTGGACGGCGGACAGATTTCTATGCGTCGCAAACTCCCCGTCGTACAGAAGAGGTTGTCGCCGCGCCTGAGCAGAATGGCCCGGCGTGGCTTTACGCAAGCAGTCCAGCGCAACCCAGGGCATCCAGTGTCAAGGACACGTTGCAGGACTCGCGAGAGCGTGTGGCTTCGCGATGGTATGCGCTGAAGGGCGTGTTTGATCCCAAGCATGGCGCGGGAGGGGACACTCCTTCGACGCCGCTGCATAAGGAGCGGACCTCTCCGGTGCTGGCTGTGTTTTCATTGGCTGGCGGTGTAGGGAAGACCAGCCTGGTGGCTACGTTGGGAAGGACGCTGTCGTCGTTGGGTGAGAAGATCTTGCTGGCGGACACGACTTCGTACGGTCTGCTGCCGTATTACTTTGGCGCCACGGAGTTGCGTCCGGGAGTTGTACGGACTTTTTCCCCGCCAAACGGGATGACAGATGCGCCGATTCA
>JAYVDT010000020.1:0-7349 GCA_043749265.1 Rhodanobacteraceae bacterium
GTCGACTACCGCAGTACCTGCCAGCCGTTTCTCGCCTGCCTCGACCAGGTTCGCCAGTGGTCGCACGCGCATCCCGGGCACATTCCTATCTTCATCCTGATCGAGACCAAGCAGGACTCCCCAAAGCGTCTGAAGCTCACCGAGCCGGAGCACTTCACCTCGGCGACGTTTGACGCGCTTGATGCTGAAATTCGCCTGGTCTTTTCGGCGAGCGAGATGATCGTGCCTGACGATGTGCGTGGACAATACGACACGCTGGAGGAGGCTGTCCTTGCGGGAAACTGGCCTACGCTCGCGAGCGCACGGGGCAAGGTCATCTTCCTGATGGATCAGCGCCCCGTTGGACCGGTCTATACGGCGGGCCATCCGAGTTTACGGGGTCGTGTGCTGTTCACGAACGCGGAAGTGGGCGAACCGGATGCGGCCTTCATCGAGCGCAACGATGGGCCGGTGGCTGAGATCGACGGGCTGGTACGCAAGGGATACCTGGTCCGTACGCGTACTGATGGGGATACCAGGGAAGCTCGTGTGAACGACACCACACGTCGCGATGCCATGATGAAGAGTGGCGCCCAGATGCTCAGTACGGATTACCCGGCGGGTGAGCCTGCGAAGTGGGCTGGAGGGTTTAACGTGACTTTCCCTGAAAAGGTAGATGCTCGGTGTAATCCGGTCAACAAGCCGGCGGGCTGTGACTCTGCCGCTCTCAATGCACCACTTCGCCAAACAAAAGAAGGCACAACACTGAAAAGAACCGATTTCAAAAACGACAAGAACGGAAAGACAGGAGAGTAAGAGTGAGTTCTCAACGCTTGATCCATTCCTATCGTTTTCAATCGGTGCTCATTGGTGTCAGGTCTTGCTCGCTGACCGTACTGACACTGCTGACCTGCCCCCTTTTTCTCAACCATTCATAACTGGAGATTCTCTATTGGTTTGATGGTTGTGGTTAGCGAAGCAAGCCGGGCCATGGCCCGGATTGCTTCGAGGGCGAGTTTGAACTCCACAGGCGTGCGGTAGTCCAGCGAACTGTGGGGTCGCTCGCAGTTGTACCCCTGACGCCAGGCTGCCAGAGTACACGCGGACGTCGTTCAGTATCCGGAACCAGCTTACGTTAAAGCATTCCTCGCGCATTCGTCCGTGGAAGCTCTCGACTTGGCCGTTCTGCATCGAACGTCCCGGCTGGATGTGGATCAGCCCGACCTTCCAGTCCTCCGACCAGGCAAGCATCCAACGCGGGGTGAACTCCGGACCGTTGTCCAAGCGAACATCCTCCGGCCGGCCACGTTCGGCGATAGCTTGTTCCAGCATTCGTGTTACGCGACCGCTTCCCAGGAGGGTGTCGGCCTCCAACACCAGACACTCGCGGGTATACGCATCCACCACGCTCAGGATGCGCACCATCCGGCCGGTCGCCAGACCGTCAACGATGAAGTCCATCACCCACTCCTGGTTGCCTCCAGTCAGGCGCGGCTCCACAGCGCGATCGCGCACCAGGCGCTTGCGCCTCTTGCGTCGCACCATCAGCCCTTCCTCCATACACAGCCGATAGACCCGCTTCACGTTTACCTCTTGGCCCCGACGGCTGAGCAGTGCGTGCAGACGACAATAGCCCTAGCGGGGCTTCTGCCGTGCCAGCTTCACCAACTCGCTTCGCAACTCCGCGTTGCGGTCAGGCCGAGGCTCGTACCGGCAGCTCGACCGCTTCACGCCCAATAGCTTGCAGGCCGTGCGCTCGCTCAGTTGGTACTCGGCCGAAGCGAACGCAACATCCCGCATGGAAACGGTAAGGACTGCCGCTTCATCCTAGCCACCTCACCCACACAACGTAGGTTGATTTGCTAGGGACGAAGTACCCAATTAGAGAACCATTAGAGCTGCGCTTTGGAGCGAAGAGTGACCTCACTAACGTGAATACCTTCCGGTTGCTCAAGGATGCATGCAACTGCGTGTGCGATGGCTTCGCGGGACATTGCACACTTCTCTCCGGCTTTCTGAAACTGCTCTTTGAGTTCTGCGTTTTTCACATGTTCCCTGAATGCAGTGTCCGTGAAACCCGGCAGGATCAAACTCACTCGGATGCGACCAGCTAGTTTTGTCTTGCCCGTCCGAGATGGCGAGCACCGCCGTCTTTGTGGCTGAGTAGACGACTTGATTGGGCACAGTCTTGCGAGCCGCTGTAGAAGCTGTGTGGATGAAGTGGCCTGAGCCTTGCTTACGGAACACCGGCAGGGCAGCAGCGATGCCGAACAAGACACCCTTGATGTTCACGTCGACCATTGTTTCCCAGTCATCAACGGCGAGATCGTCGAATGGCACTATCGGCATCGCACCAGCATTGCTGAACAGAACGTCAAGCCGACCATACGTCTGCTGGGCAAGCGTGACGAGACCTTTCAGGTCCTCCCGCTTTCGCACATCCGTCACTCGGTATACGGCTTGACCCCCAATGGCTCCGATCTCTTCTGCTAGCCTTGACAATCCTTCTTCATGCCGCGCTCCAAGTACCACCTTTGCGCCGCACTGGGCCAAATGCCAGGCTGAAGCCCGTCCGATTCCGCTGCCTGCACCGGTAATTGCAATGATCTGTCCACCAATCATGTCTGCTGACGCCTCGTCTTTCGATAGATGTCTCACGGTGCGCGAAGGTGCAAGCTTCTTCCTCACACGTCATCTTTGCCACCATTGGGTGGTGTCGATTCGATCGTGAGTTTCGTAACAGCTCCGTCCTGCGCGTAAGGTAGCCACAAGCAACGCCAGCGCCAATCCTCTTAGACCAGCAAGCTCCAGCCGTTTTTTCGGATCACCGCCTTCAGCGCTTCCCCGTGCAGGCTCAGCTCCGCCGCCAGCAACCTAAAACGTCGGTTCCCATCCTCCATCGTCCTCAACCGCTGCGCTGCGCTCACCTCCATCCCGCCGAACTTCGGCTTCCAGCCATAGAACGTCGCCGCCGAGATCTCGTGCTCACGACACACGTCCGCTGTCCTAACCCCGCCTCATGCTGCTTCAAAATCCCAGTCATCTGCTCTTCCGAATACAGGCTCTTCTTCATTGTCAGCACCATCGTTCAATTTACGAGAGAACTCCAGATTCAAATGTTGGATATTTCCGAGAGTAGCCAAGGCGATGTTGTCTAGCACGCTTTCTAGTCTCAAGCTGCTTGCAGGAACCCAAATATAGAAGCAAAAGCATCACACTTGATGGAGTGGGCGAAGGAGTGAACGTCATTGGCTTCGACTAGCGTGGACTTCAACGTAGGGAATCGATGGTACGAAGATTTCTTTCGTTCCCCTGTTAAGTTGAGGTCAGTTTTCTTTATTCTGAAAGCTTGCGCCAGGCGAGAACCTTGAGACGTCCAGCACTAGCACCCAGATTGTTCGTGGTTAGGGCCACTTCGAAATGTGGGATAAGCTCTCTCGTTGATCCAACTTATTTTAGGAATGGAACAATCTGGGAGTCGTCCATGACAAAGTCGGTCGACGTCGAGGTTGGGACGGTACGCCACAACACCGAAAACATCCCGGTTAGGATTTCCATGCGGGAACGCCCAGTGGTCAGGCTCTCCATTCAGAGGCCTGCGGTTCAACACGGCCCGATCGAGCATGTAGTCATCTTGCAAGACAAAGTTCATGTCTTTCTCGAATAACTCTACCAAGGGGTCAGCGGTTGAGGCACCAAGCAAAATTACATTGCCGCTTTTCAGGTCGTTTGGTCGTAAATCTGGAGCAAAGCGGACAAGTATCTCGCTATTGAAAACGCGGGCACGTTCATGCATGTGAAGAATGGCTTCCACATCTACGATAGACGTGTAACGGCGGTTTGCTAAGTCCAGCATAGGAGCGCGTTGGATCAGCGGCGTCGTCGACGGAGAAGCTTCGTTCACGCCCGTACGGTATTTGCCGTCCGGGTAGCTTTTTAGATCGACATATGTGCCAGAGAGGTTCTCTTATATGACCAAACCAGAATCCGGTGTCACCATACGAACGCCATTTCCGGTCGCGGCAAAGGCAGCAGTCGAAAACAGCAGTAGTTTTGCCAACCAACCTTTCTGCTTGAGAGTTTCCGTCTGGAGAGCAAGTTCACCCCTTTTATACAAAAGTAATATTTATTACATGGTGCGGTAATGTAGTTGATCCGGTGGTACATTACGTCAGGGCACCCGTCAAATGAAAATTAGTTATATGACCAAACAGCCTATTGCAGAGAACAACCGAGATCTCTTTCGCATCGGCGCACTTGCAATGCTGGTAGTTTCCGGACAAGTTGCGTACTCGCTCTATGTCTTTCACTTCTGGTTAACACTAGCCATTCTTTCTCTGAAAGTTTGCTTCACGTTCGGTACGTACGCACTTTTCTTTCAGCGAAAGGGAGTTAGCAGCCAACCTCAGACTGTCCCTCCACCTGCGCTTCTGGTCATCTTATTCGTGTGCGGCAGCACGCTCTCCGATCTGACAGTCACCACCCTCATGCGGTAGCATCGTTTTCGCGCGCTGCGCGCAATCCCACATGCCATCCCGCCTCATCAACGAACTCCAGCGGCGCTACTTCGCCCAAACCAACGGCGGCCAACTCCTCGCCGTAGTACTGCACGGCTGCGCGGTTAGCATGCGTCAGGATGCCTTGAGCGATTTAGACCTCCTGCTCATTACCGACCAGACCGCTTCCGCCTTTCATGCGCTCTGGTACGTCGAAGAGACGCCCTGCGACCTCCACGTCCAACGTCGCGGAGCCAGGCGTGAAGATCCCGGTCCAAAAACGCTGCAGCACGAGATCTTTTGCTTTTGAGGTTGCTGTCATTTGGATTCGGGTGCCTCGCAGCCTTGTAATGCCGATGGCAACGCTGAGCAGCACGACAAGTACCCACGGAATTGTTTTGAGAGTGCTGAAGACCACAGCAGGCTCAGAAAGCGACGGCACCGGTTGGCCACGATCAGGGCTTATCTCTTCAGGTATGCAATCGGGTTGTTGAAGTTCTGGAGTTTGCAGTGCTTTCTTCTCAGTAAACAGCGGTGCATAGCTTCCACGGGGGAATGCTAATCTGAAAGGCTCATCTTGCTTCTCTGCGGCGAAGTATTGATCTAAACGTTGGCGCAACCTGCTTGCCTAGCTGCGCACAATCCCGTCTGCGAAAGAGTCGTAGTCTTTGGCGCGACCAAAAACGAAACGCCTAATTCGTTGTTCGTTTAGTTTATCCGCACTGCCCTTGAAAGATATTTCGCAAACGTACGTCAGCAAAGCTCTCAGACGTTCGCTTTTGGCAAATTGCGTGGAACGGAAAATAAGTTGCAAAAGCTCGCGGCGGTGCGCCTCGGATTGCAGTGTGTCCGGCGACCAATGGTCACGTGGATGTCCTGCCGTGTCGGGGCTTAAAACTGCCCATTCCTTCATGAGCTCGCCTGAGTTTAGCGAGCGCCGCAGCGTAACGCCGGAGTACTCGAATGGATGAAAAACTGCGGTCCAGTTGTAACCCTGTACCTGGAGGAGATGCGCAAGATCGCATAGGAAGTTATCGCCTGTGCGTTTGTACAGCCACTGAACACTATGAGCCTGATCCTGCCAACGATATTTACCCCAGTCCTCAAGTAGGTTACTCGGAAGTGTGCCGAGTAGGCCACGGAAATACCGAGTGAGCACATCGAGAAGCCTGTGGTCCCCCGCTCCATCCTGTTACTGCGCAAGGGCCTTCGTCATCACCATGCGGCCAGTCCTCATTGCCGACTGGTCCAATCATGCCGCTGGGCTGTTGGTGCGTCTGGGTCTACTCGACGAAGGGCATCGCCTTGGCTTTTAGGAAATCGTGGATTCGGGAAAGGCTATTCCTCCAAATACCGGTGGATTGGAGTTTCCTATCTGCACTAGCTCCGATAGGTTTGCAAAGAGTGCAGCAAAGATCGCTCCACTCTCTCAGCAACGTAGGGCTCTCATCGAGGCTGTACAGCCGTACAACACTCCTGACATACCCGCTGCCCTGATGATCGGTAACTACAACAGGAGTTTGTTGATTTTGAATACCTGGGCGAGAAAAGACAGACACAGGCGGTTGCATCTTGTCGGTTCCCTTGGGTTTGGGTTCACCCCCAAATTGCGGCTCCCAGCAGGAACCACACTGGACTACATGCGAGCGATGAGTACCACATTTCTGAAAAACGAGAGCAAAATTGCTGACTTTAGAATTATGGGATGGGAACCAAGTATGAATGTGGAGGCAAACCCCGACTTCTTCATTGACATAAGCATTGAGGAAACCCCGCTCCCTTGCTCTCTTAATGACACTTTTCCGGCACGTGTCGAGTCGATGATTACAACTGCCGGGGTAATTGTCCGAGGAGTAGAAGCCGGGGTTTGGCCCATAACTGCCTGACCCCAGTGCTGAGTCATGTATGTTATTACCTAGTTAAGGTGTCTTTGAGCGAGTAGCAGGCTCCTGGGTCTGGTACGTTCGGTTTCGCATCCAGGGAAAGTTGGTGCGGAAGTCTTTCGGGACAGACTGTTCTGCTGCCGTGACCTATTTAGCGAGAGCGCGCACGCTGAAACGCTCTGGCGAGGTATTGTCCCCGCTACGACAAAGCGGGTTCCTCAGACGCCGGCGAGTTGGCTGTAGTGGGTAAAGCAACGATGGTGAACGAGCTTTGCGATGATGCGCTCGACTTTAGTAAGCGGCACTATCGCGACAAGCTAAATCCTCCGATACCCATCGCCGCGATCCGGGCGAGGTTTGCCGATCAGCAGGCAGGTTCTGTCCGACCAGCGGAGATCACCTCCTGGCTGGAGTCTCTGGGCGTTGAACCGGGCACTGAGGCACGCTAGAAGAGCACCCTCTCACTTTGCTATCGCGAGGGAATAAAGAATCAAACAGTTATGTCCAATCCGGCTCGTCTCGTGTCGAACCCCAAGGTAGAAGGTGGGGTTCTTCATTACCTGTTTCCGGCTGAAGAAGACAGGTTGCGGAAGGCAATCGTGAGTCGCTTCCCTCACCATCTCTCAGAACTCGCAATTGCTCTCAACACACGCATGCGTAGGGGGGAACCGTACGGCCTCACCCGGGTGGACGTAGATATGCCATCACGCACAATCACACGAACATTACCAAGAACGGAACGCCACGGACGATCCACATGAACGACGATGCGCTTGAGGCGATGCAGGAGTTGAAGAAAGCGGCAAAGGGTGAGGGCGTGTTCAACATTACCGAGAACCGCACCTGGTGGTATGAAGCCGTGAAGGATTCGAAGCTCAAGAATTTTCGGTGTTACGATCTCCGCCACACCTTCTGCAGCCGTCTGGCTCAGGCGGGCGTGAACCTAAAATTGATTCCAGAGGCAGCCGGTCACAAGACGATCGCGATGACC
>JAYVDT010000021.1:0-2136 GCA_043749265.1 Rhodanobacteraceae bacterium
GGTTACTGTAGAAGCGGCGTCTACCGTGGCACTGGATACGACGACTTCGCAGGTTTCGGCGACGTTCGATGTTGAACAGCTTGAGCGTCTTCCTCTGAACAATGGCTTCGATCAAGTGGCGCTGCTGACGCCAGGTGTCGTGCCGACACACGACGTGAATTTTTCGAATACCAACGGTGTTGGCTTCTCTTCAAATGGACTCCGTGGGCGCTCTAACAATTTTGAATTGGACGGCCAGTCCAATAACGACAACTCGGTATCCGGTCCGCAGATCTTCTTCGGAAATCAGGATGCGATTGCCGAGATACAGGTAATTCAGAGCAATTTCAGCGCGCAATACGGTCGCAATACCGGTTCGGTGGTGAACTACGTCACGAAGACTGGCACCAACTCGATTCATGGGTCGGCGTTCGAACTGTATACGGGCTCGTTCCTGAACTCGTATTCGAACCAATATAAGAGCTCTCTGTTTGGCTACTGCACCGCAGGGCAGGACCCGAATGCAACAGGTTGTAGCCCGGTACAGCGCCTGCCGCGTTCTGTGGACAACAAGTATGGTGGAACGCTGGGCTTCCCAATTATCAAGGACAAGCTCTTCGGATTTGCAAGCACTTACTATCAGCACACGCGCAATGGCGCCTCGCCTTTCAATTCCGGGGCTGGCCTAACGCCTACGCCTGCGGGCCTTACGGCTCTCGCGGCTTTGTTTCCCAACAGCCCGGCGGTCGCCGTGCTTCAAAATTTTGGGCCTTACGGCGTCAAGGTCGGAAATCCTCAGCCCGTGATGAGCGGAGCCAGCACTGTGAAGGTGACGTCTCCCGCAGGAGTGTTGACGGATATCCAGGTTGCTCCGCTGACACGCACGGCGCCCTCTGGCAACTACACGGATCAAGAACAGCTTGGACGTCTTGACTACCAGGCTACGTCGAAGGACCGCTTCTACCTTCGTTACCTCTACCAGAAAAACCTCTCGTCGAATAACCCAGATAACGGTGCGGGCGGCACATTCTACGACGTTCCAGATGCGACGCACTCGGTTGGATCGGACTGGACTCACTCGTTCTCTTCGCGTTGGATCAACCAGTTGCGCTATTCGTTCCAGCAAAGCAAATTGGATTTCCAATCGGGTTCTTTTCCTAACTGCACGGTAAACACGTTGACTGCGTGCCCGGGCAATGTGACGTTTCTCTCGGGAACCGATCTAGGATTTGGCCAGGCGACGAACCTTCCCCAGGGCCGCACGGTCAAGGTGACGCAGGTTCAGGACAATGTCAGCTTCTCCTTTGGCAAGCAGACTATCCTTTTCGGCGGTGAGTTCGACTACCAGAACTCGCCCAATATCTTCCTGCCGAACTACAACGGGACCTTCCTGCCCGCTGGGCTTGATGCGTTCCTGCACCAAACCGGAAATTACAACCTCTCCACTGGAAATCCTGTGCTGCCTTTCAAGGAAAAGGACTACGCGCTGTATCTCCAGGATGATTACAAAGTGTCGTCGAGTCTGACGGTGAATCTTGGTCTGCGTTGGGAGTTTTTTGGGCAGGCTGTGAATACACTGAACGACATTACGACGAAGCGTGAGTCGAACCCGGCGACGGCGATCTGGAACACGGCGCTACCTCTCTCTGTTCGCACTACCCCTAAGGTCAAGAATGCATACAAAAACTTCGAGCCGCGCCTAGGATTCGCGTTCAATCCCAGCTTCGACAAGAAGC
This sequence comes from Rhodanobacteraceae bacterium, assembly GCA_043749265.1. Taxonomy (GTDB): domain Bacteria; phylum Acidobacteriota; class Terriglobia; order Terriglobales; family Acidobacteriaceae; genus Edaphobacter. Next base: position 1,716 of record JAYVDT010000021.1, read on the forward strand.
TTGTGATCCGCGGAGCCTACTCCATGGGCTTCGATCCTGCTTTCTACAACCTGTTTCTCAACTTTGCGACGGCTGCACCTTCGGCCATCACGGCGAACATCGGATGTGGCGGAAACTGCCTTGGAACCGGCAACTTTACCGGAGCTGCAAACCGGGCGAATAATCTTTCGAAGCTGCCTGTCGGGGGCGACCCCGCGATGGCGGATCAGGAGTTCGTACCTGCCAATTTCCACAATCCTTACGTGCAGACTTACTCCTTTGGGGTGGAGCACTCTCTTACCTCCAAGTTGCTGATGTCGGTGCGCTATGTTGGCAACCACGGCGTGGGCAACTTCCAGAGCGTGGATTCCAATCCGTATCTGGCGCCGGTGAAGGCTGCTTTCCCAAATGCGGCTCCGGGGCCTCTCTGCACGACGGTGGG
>JAYVDT010000022.1:0-2135 GCA_043749265.1 Rhodanobacteraceae bacterium
GCGCCAAAGATGATGTTGGCATCCTCATGCGCCGCATTCTGGATAATCGTCGAAGCCTCGTTGACCTCGTTCAGCTTCAGGCTGCTCGAACCCGTGATGTTGATTAGAATGCCACGCGCCCCATCGATTGCGCCCGCCTCCAGCAGAGGTGAAGCCATTGCAGCAATCGCAGCGTCCACAGCGCGGGTCGCGCCTGAGCGCGAAGCTGTACCCATCACCGCGTAGCCCATACCTGCCATCGTCGTCCTCACGTCGGCAAAGTCTCGGTTGATGACGCCCGGAATCGTAATAATGTCGGATATACCCTGCACACCCTGTCTCAGCACGTCGTCAGCGATGCGAAAGCTCTCAAAGAAGCCCGCATCCTTCGCCACGGCCAGCAGCTTCTCATTCGGGATCACGATCACCGTGTCCACCGAGTCCAGCAACTCCTGCATCCCGCGCTCGGCCTGCATCATGCGCCGCTTGCCTTCAAACGCAAACGGCCGCGTCACCACGGCAACCGTCAGCGCGCCCATCTCGCTCGCCAGCGAAGCGATCACCGGAGCTGCACCTGTGCCCGTCCCTCCACCCAGACCCGCGGTGACGAACACCATGTCTGCGCCTTCAAGCGCTTCGATAATCTTGTCCGAATCTTCGAGTGCCGCACGCCTGCCCACGTCCGGGTTTGCCCCCGCGCCTAGCCCGCTCGTCAGCTTCACCCCAAGCTGCAGCTTGACTGGCGCATTCGAGACCGCCAACGCCTGCGCATCCGTATTTGCGGCGATGAACTCCACGCCTTCGACATGCGCCGCGATCATGCGATTGACGGCATTGTTGCCTCCGCCCCCAACTCCGATGACCTTGATACGCGCTCCCCGCGGCATGGCGTCGTGGTAATGAATGCGAAGGTCATTTTCAGGCTGATCGGACATTGGAAGGGTTACTCCTTGGCTAACATCTCAATTCCATTCTCCCATCCTCATTCCCAATGTCCATACCCGTTTTTCCACGGTCGTACCTCTCATGGTTCGTTTGCACCACAGACCGTGCATGAAATCGCTTTTGGGAACTCCGTTGTAGGCGATTGGCAGCCGGGTACTCTGGCGTTACTCTTGTCCGCATGAAAGAACTCGAAGAAGCTCTCACCGGCAGCAGCGCCCATACCCCCGCGTCGCACATCCTTGAAGCCCTGCCTGAAGCAATCGCTCACCGCCTCGTCCCCGGCGCGCCCCACACCATCTACCAGGAGCTCTGGCACATCACCTTCTGGCTCGGCGTCACGCTCGACTGGTGCCACGCCGTACCCTCCCCATACCCCGCGCACCCATCCATCGGCTTCCCCAGTGAAGAACAGACCGCCACCGAACCCTGGCCCAACCTCTGCGACCGCTTCCTCCAGCTCATCGGTCAGGCCGCCATCATCACCCACTCCCAGACCCGCATAGAGCAGCACGTCCAATGCCCCAGCCGCCCGGGCTTGCCCACCCGCACCATGACCGTCGAAGAGCAACTCATCAGCCTCGCCGCCCACAACACCTACCACCTCGGCCGCATCGTCCTCCTCCGCCAACTCCTGGGCTCATGGCCCCCACCCAGCGGCAGCTTTACCTGGTGAGCAGGTAAAGAGATCTACTTCCAAATTGCGTTATCTGCCAAATCTGCAATATAGGCAGTTCTAGCTTTGATTTCTAAGGGACCCCAAGTAGGGTAAAGACATGCATGACTCAGCAAATCTGAGCCGATCCACCCTACCAAGACAGAAGAAAAGCCCATGCACAGCAAACTTTTGACTGTATAGGGGAAGTCCTGCGACCATCAGGGCTATGGGCGAGTGGCATCTTTTACTTAACACCGTTTGGGATCGTTGGAGGGCACTCGTGAGCGGCTCTCTCGTGACCTTTGTGAGCTTTCTTATCGCCCATTTCTCCCTGCCACTTCGTAAGGGTGAATACGTTTGTTTAGGCTTGTCCGTGTTCTTGGGTTGTTACGCTATTGCTCTTGCATGGAGAGAAGAACACAGAAAACTCACTTCAGAGCTTGCTAAGAGCACCTCTCCAGTGCTGAAGTCTGACATCGATTGCGTCATCCGCGGTTTAGCTCATGGTGGCTTTTTCTTGGTGCATGTCCACATTGTTAATGTGACACGCGCCGCT
>JAYVDT010000023.1:0-2134 GCA_043749265.1 Rhodanobacteraceae bacterium
CTGGCTGGAGGTAAGCGGTGTCTCGGTGTAGTGTTGCGTAACCTGTGCGGTGGCTGGGCTGATGGCGGCGCCCAGGAGGAATGCCAGGCTGAGCAGAGAAAGAACGGTAGGGCGAACTGCGAGATTGCTGCGGAAGTCCATAAATTCTCCTTGAGAGAGCGGGAACGTACGTGCCGAAGATCGAATCGTTTCCACTGGGTGGTATCGTAGTCCTCAAAAATTCGATTTAGGTCATTGTTTTGTCACAGAATTGTCATTTAAATCGCACCGTAAATTCTACAAATCGAATGTAAGTCAATAGGCACAATACTGGCGCGAGCTTCCGGGTTTTCGTAGAAGGTCTGCCATGTGCTGCTTTGGTGACGCCTTTGAGAAACTGCTGGTTGAGCGCCTACTGAATCGTGTTGGGTTCTTTGGATTTTCCAAACGCGTATTTAGCGAAACTTTGTGGAGGTGAGGGCGGCGGTCCACGAGGACTGCCAAAACTTCCAATCGTCGCCGAAGTGGTAGGCGGATGGCGTGCCAACGGCCGGGGCTGGAGCATCCGCAGATGGGATGACCTGTGGAAGAGCGTAAGGAAGCGGTTGATAGCCTGCTGGATATGGCGCCTGCGGGGGCAGATAATCGCCATGGTCGACGTGCCAGGCATCGGGCAGATGCCATGCGGAGCGAATGTTGTTGGGCGAGGGATAGGCGGGCGGGCCGTTGCGGCCAAGGGCGGGATGCCAGAACGGATGGCCCTTCGAGAAGATGCCGCTGAGCGGATTGCCGAGGGGAAAGGCCATTTTTAGAACCTCGTCGCAGTCGGAGGCCAGGATGACGACCTCGTCGATTCTCTGGTCGACGTCGGAGTATTCCTTGGTGAGGCAGTCGTCGTCGATGGCGGCGGCCATCAGGATGAGGCGGCGGACGGTGAAGGACTTTGCCAAGCCGCGGATGGCCTGCAGGACGACACGTGCTCCGAGGCTGTGCGATGCGAAGGAGACGCTGAGCGCACCTGCAAAGTTTGCGTTGATGAAGGCTGCGAGACTGTTGCCGGCGTTAGTTGCGGCCTTTGTTGCGAAGGGGTATTCGAGCGCGCCGAGCCAGCTGGAGTCACCCGGCCAGAGAGCGCCGAGGAAGACGCCGCCGCGAAGGTCGAGCATCGTGCTCCACTCACTGAGGTGGTCCACGCCAGCGGCCTGATGGACGTTGAAGCCGTGGGTGGCGATCAGCAGATCCTGCCCCTGAATGAGCTTGAGCAAATCCGGGTATACGGGATAGGTAAGCAGGCCGTCGGTGATTTTGACCGGGCAGACATCACCTCCTGAGGGTTCGGAACGCGTGTTGAGGAACCAAGTCATGTGTGAGCCTACCTCCGCGCAGTCCATGCCTGAGCAGCCTGGGCGCCGGCTTGAATCGCACTTGCAAGATCCTTGGCGATAGGGGCGAGAGGAGTGGCGAGCAGGCCGAGCAGAAGCGCCTTCCAGTACCGGTTGTCGCCCAGCCCCGATGAGTTGCCGAGGGACCACGCGCCGATGAGCGCGAGGGCGACCGAAACGACGACCGCACAGGCCTTGGCGGTGGCTCGATACTGCTGTTCCGCGCGTTGATAAGCTTGATCCAGCAGCGTGGTGAGGATCAGATCGAATCGCCCGTAGACGTCGGTCTCGGACTGGCTGAGCGCAGCGCCGGACGCGATTTTGGCAGCGACCCGTTGCAGGATTGCCGCGTCCACGCCGGCTACCTGCGCCATGTGGATAGCGGAGTCTGCGTTGAGGCGAAGCTTGACGAGAGTCTTGGCAATTGCGACCTGGCTATCGGAATCCATGCCGTTGATCCAGTTGGATTTCAGGGTGATCAGGATCGACGTAAATGAGAGCGCTGGCGGGACGGCGGGCTCTTTGGTAGAGACTTGCGAAGCGTCCTTGCGCGGAGCGTCGGGCATCAGAGTGGCGAGGTTGCGTGAGATGTTGGCGAATCCGCGAGTGGAGACGCCGCCCCGGAAGAATGCTTTGCTGACATCGACGATGCCATAGGCCGCTGCGCCCAGAGCGCCGACGGTGGTCACCAGGCCGGTAAGGCGGGTCAGGTTAGGCAGATCAGCCAACGCTTGTAGGAACATGTCTCCTCCTTCGTAATTTCAGGGGGATTT
>JAYVDT010000024.1:0-7332 GCA_043749265.1 Rhodanobacteraceae bacterium
GTATCCCACCGGCGGCAGCGTAAAGATTCATTGACTCGCTAAAGCATTTTGACCCGTGCCTCAGAGGCAAAGGCCGCGATTGGGAAATCCGTAATTTACGGCACGAAAGCCATACTCTTCAGCAAGACATTCCAGGCTGTGCGATGCGGACAAGTCACATCAGGAGATGGGGTTCAAAGCGGGAGCATAAGCGGCATAGACTCGGTCAAAGACCGCATCCCAGCTGCAACTTAGCGCATAGGCGCGAGCTGTCCTGCGCATTGCGGCGTGCCGCTCCCGATTTTGCAACACCTCCGCAATTGCCCCTGCGAAGGCCGCATCATCCACCACACGGCCAGTCTTGCCATCCTGCACGATGTACTTGGGACCGCCACCGGGAGTGACAATCGCCGGTACGCCGCTCGAAAGCGCTTCCAGGACGACATTCCCGAACGTATCTGTGTGCGAAGGAAACACAAACAAATCCATGTTTGCGTAAGCCCGCGCAAGGTCCTGACCACGCAGCACTCCGGCAAACTCAGCCGTGGGGAGTTCCCGCCGCATCGCCTCTTCCTCCGCCCCCTGGCCGATGATCAGAAACTGCACCTCCAGCCCGGCCGCCGTCAGTTCCCGCTGAATCACCGGCAGGAGCGCTACATTCTTCTCAATCGAAAGTCTGCCTACGAAGCCCAGGACAAACGGCGTTGAGTTCGTGCGAGTACGATGCGCTGGCGTAAACAGGTCGGTCTCAACTCCGCGCTGCATCAATTCGCATGGCCGTCCCGTGGCGCCGTTCAGCATCGCGCAGAGGTCGGGATTGGGCGCGAAGAGGACCTTCGCCAGGCTGTAGAACCGTCCTGTAATATCCAGGGTTCCCCCTTCGATTCCCGACGACGCGGCCTGCCCCAGGGCCTCCGGCATCATCTTTGTCAGCCACTCCAGTCTGCGTGCCGCGTATTGATGAATATTTGTGTGCCACGATGCGGCCAGTGGAATGTTGAGCTTCCAGCTGAAGTACGCCGCAAAGATCCCGAGTTCGCTCGGCCCCGTCATGTGCAGAATGTCCGGCTTGAAGCGATAAACCTCGTCGCCAATCACCTCCGCATGACGCCAGAACAAAGGGTCAAACGCCAGGTCCTTCTCCATTCCCACCGAAACCCCCGAGCGTGCGAGTTCAAGCGTGCTCACGCTTCCGTGCTGCTCTACTGGATGAGGCCTTGAACCCGCTCGAACACACAGAAACGGAAGCTGATGACGACCGGCGTACGCAACAAAATTTCGGGAGGTATGAGCGACCCCATTCACCTCATGGAAGGAGTCGGGAAAATACGCAACGCGGGGTGGGACCATGCCCTACTTTACCCCGATCAGCATTACGGGGAGGGTACAACCACCAACCTCTTCAGGGCCCTGGCGGAACTACTGGCGAAGCCTCTGCAACGTAGTCACGACCGCTTATCCGCCACGAATTTCCATCTCACTTCAGTCCTGTATGCCACGTGGAACAGTTCGTCGATGGATATTGGTCTGACCATTAATCGTATCGAAGGTAACCGGGTAAAAGTCACTCTTCGAGATAACTTGTCGCGGTAAGCAATCTTTATCCGATACTTCATATAAGGTCTCGCCGCAGGAGGATTTTATTAGAGTCGAGGTACAAGAAGGCGTACGGCTTGCGACCTTGCGCGCCACCGGCCTGCTGGACACTCCGACCGAGACGGAGTTTGACGATCTCGTCAAACTTGCAGCCGAGATCTGCAGCACGCCCATGGGTTCCTTCTCGCTTATCGATGAGTATCGGCAATGGTCCAAGGCATCGATCGGCATGCCGGATCGCGAAGGCCCGCGAGAGATCTCATTGTGCAATCAGGCAATCCAGCAGCGGGAGATGTTCATCGTTGAAGACGCGTCGCGCGATGCAAGATTCGTTGCGTACCCTTTGGTGGCGGGCAAGCCCCACGTCCGCTTTTACGCTGGCGTGCCTTTGGAGGGGCCCGGCGGTGCGATGCTGGGAACGCTGTGCGTGATGGACACGGTTCCGCGCCTGCTCAGCGACTCGCAAAAGAGCGCGCTCAAACTGCTCGCCGAGCAGGTCAGATCACGCATTGAGTTACGGGGCGAGCGCCGAAGGTACGAAGAAGCGGTTCGCACCAAAGATCGCGTCATTGAAAAGCTCATCGCAAGCGACCATCGCTTCCGCACCTTCATGAACAACGCGCCCTTTGTCACCTTTATCAAGGACGCCGAAAGCCGCTTCCTCTTCTACAACGACCGCCTCGCCGAGCGTTTCAAAATAACCTCGCACGAATGGCTGGGCAAGAACGACTTCGACATCTGGACGCCGGAAATCGCCGCTGAATTGCGTCGGCATGACGTCGAAACCATGAACGGCAAGCGCATGATTGAGCAGGACGAAGAGACCTCCCTGCCCGGGCAGGAAGCAACCTGCTGGAAGACCTACAAGTTTCCGTGGTGGAATGAGCACGGAGAGACCATGCTGGGAGGCTTCGCCATCGACCTGACGGAAGAGACGGCTCGCCAGAAGGCCCTAAAAGAAGCCAACCTCCAGTTAGAAAAACTGGCCACGGTTGATATGGTTACGGGTCTCGCCAACCGGCGCGCGCTCGATCAACGTGTCGAATTTGAGTACCGATTTGCACTGCGTCACAAGACAGCCTTCTCCGTCGTCATGCTCGACCTGGATGACTTCAAGGCAGTCAACGACCAGCAAGGTCATGCCGGCGGCGACGAAGTTTTGCGCCAGGTTGGCCACGCGCTTGCGACCACGATGCGTACGCTGGATCTTGCGGCGCGTTACGGTGGCGAAGAATTCGTCGTGTTGCTGCCGGGTGCCGATACTGACGGTGCCGTGCTCTTCTGCGAGCGCTATCGCAAGGCCATGAAACAAGCCGACTCAGCACGCGGCCCCATCACTGCAAGCCTCGGCATCGCCGCCATGGACGCCACCACCATCAGCGGACAGCATCTGATTCAGCGCGCCGACGAAGCGATGTATGTGGCCAAGCGCAGCGGCAAGGACCGCATCATGACTCATCGCGACCTTGTCACGCGGGTGAAGGCAGAGTGTGGCAAGTGTCCGCAGTGATTGTGTTCAGAAGTGTTAGCGCCTGGTCTTGTTGATGTCCGGGCCCAGCAGATCCTGAGCCGTGGGCGCGGGCGTATTCGGCACAACATCTTCAGTCGCTTCATGCGTATCGATGTGATCCACATGGTGCGCAAGACCTGCCTTCAGCAGTTCAAAGGCATGCTCCGGAGTATCGGCAAACTGGAACAACTCCAGATCTTTCTGCGCGATCGCACCTTTGGCGGCGAGCAGTTCCACGTTGACAACAGACTTCCAGTAGCTTGATCCATAGATGATGATGGTCACTTTGTTGGTGAGTTTGTTGGTCTGGGCCAGCGTCAATAATTCAAACATCTCGTCCATTGTGCCGAAGCCGCCGGGGAACACTACCAGCGCCTTGGCAAGGTACGCGAACCAGTATTTGCGCATGAAGAAGTAATGGAATTCGAAGTTTAGTTCCGGCGTGATGTAGAGGTTCGGCGCCTGCTCAAACGGCAGCTTGATGTTGAGCCCGATGGTCTTGGCGCCGGCTTCCCACGCGCCCCGATTTGCGGCTTCCATAATTCCCGGTCCGCCGCCAGAGGTCACCACGAAGCGGTGCCGTGGCCCAGGCAGCGCCTTCGCCCAAGTCGACACCATGTAAGCCAGGGTGCGCGCATCTTCGTAGTACGCCGCCATCTCCACCGCGGCCATCGCCAGCGACATTTTCAACTGAGACGCGTCGCCTGCAGCCTGCTCCTCCGGAGTTGCGGGCTGCTCCTGCGCTGGGGCGGGCGTCGCGGAGCCCGTATTGTCCAACATCTGCATATGTTGACTTGCCACATCGAGAGCACGGAAGCGTGCTGAGCCAAAGAACACCACGGTGTCTGCAATGCGCTCACGACGAAAGCGTACAAGAGGCTCCTGATACTCGGCCATAATGCGAATCATGCGGCCGTCGGGCGAGTCGAGGAACTCCCGGTTCTCATACGCAAGGGGTGCTTTTTCCAGGGCATCGGCAGGGAGTGGCGTTGCGGGCATGCGAGATGGCCTGATTTCCATGTTTAGGAGCGTTGATCGCGATAATTAATTGCTTCCGAGATGCCAATCCAGATATCAAGCAAACCCAGTCCGGAGACGACTCCGCGGACCGGCCCCAGGCGAAGGATAGACCACAGAAGAGGATGCGACGTGAAAAACAAATTGTGATCCCAGACCGCAGTCCACCATGGGAGCACCGTCACAACGATGCCCAGGTAGACGCAAAAGATCACCAGGATGAAGAGCGAAACTCGCTGCAGCCACACCGGAGCCACGGAGTTAACCGGCGCTCCGGGGCGCGGCGGAGGAGCCGTCGGCCCGTCAGGTGGCTCGGGAAAAAGATGGGTTTGCGTGCTCATGCCGGTTTGCACATCATGTTTTGTGCGTGCTCTCCCCTGCAAACACGGTAGCAGAGCGGGCAAATCTCTGCTTGCCCGCCCGACTCATGGTTTGGGCTTCGTGGAGTTATCCGCGGTCTTTGCATTGCTAAGCTTCCGATTTTTCAGGTCCAGCGCGAAGTGCGGCCCGGCTTTGGGTCCTGTAAACGAAACAGGAATCTGCATCCCTGCATCCTTTGTCTTCAAAAACGGGCTCACCGGCTTCAGCAGCAGACTCCTCCAACCCGTCTCCATCTGCGATGCCGTCGCTATTGTCCGTGCTACCCCGTGAAAATCCAACTCATGATCGATCAGCGGATATCTGCCGTCCATCAGCACCACCGCTCCGGGCATTTTGTACACGAGCCCACTGATATCAATGTTCCCGTCGCGAATCACAAATGCCCCCTTCATCATGGACGTCACCAGCTGATTGGCTGCGTGGTCCTTCATCGCCTGCTTCGCGTTATCTCCCGCTCGCTGGCTCAGGGTGTTCACGTTCTGCTGTACTGACTCGCTTGACCAGCGCGCGCCCGCGAGGGACGCCGTGCCTTTGGCTCTCATCTTGAGCACCATTCGCTCCTCGCCCGGCGGCACGTCCACACGGCCGTCTAACATCATGTTTGCATAGAGCAGTGGCGGCGCTAACTTGCTGAAGAGCGTAAGCAGATCTTCTCCGCGACCATGCTCCACGTGCACATCGATCCCGATGTTGTGCCCAGGCACCTTTGTCGTCGAACGCGAGATCAGACCAGTGGCATTCAGTGTGGTCTTCAGGAACTGAGCCTCGACAGACTGCAACGCAACGTTGCCCGTCATTCCATCCACCAGCGCCTGAAACTCCGTATGCACCGTGAACGGGTGCGCGCTGATGTCGAGTGAAAAGTCCGGTGTCTCTGTCGTCCCATGCACGGTCATCGCGCCCAGTACGCCTGCAATCCGCCCGGTTGACGTCAGATTGCCATTTATCCCTTTCACCGATGACAGATCCGTCCGGTCGAACGTGTAGTTGCCATCCACCGGCGTCTGCCGCGCCGTGTTGAATACCCACGGCCCGATATGACCCACCGAGTGAATCTTCCCTATCGGTCTCGGATTCTCCAGGATCGTCTCATAAACAAACGGCTGGCTCTTGCCGGGATCAGACAGCACCAGCTTGTTGAAGGGAAACACAATGGGATCTTTCGCCGGGTCAGAGTTCTCCAGCACCAGCGATGAATCCGTAGCCACCAATTTATTCAGAAACGTCGAATCGCGAGGCTGATTCCGCTTCGCTGGATCGGGATTGCTTTGATCCAACCGCTCCCGGTCCGCTTCCGCCGGCAGCGTAATCACAAGTCCCTGCGCATACGCCGTGACCGCGCTGGCACGATGAAAGAGCATATCCCCCAGCGTGCTTGTGAACTGAAACGAACGGACCGTGAGCATCGGCACGCCGCCCGGCGTAGTCTTTTGGCGGTTGCCGATGGACATGATTCGCAGCCCTGTGCCATTCACCTCCAGACCATGCGTCAAGCGCACATGGACATGGTCCAGTTCCACCTTGCAGCGCAGCTTGTATTCAAGGTTTGCGACGATTCGCTCACGCGCAATCGTCTCCAAACGAGCTTTTATCGCAGACCAGGCAATCATCATGGTAAGCAGCAAAACAAGTGCAACGCCACCCGTAATCAATGCTGTTCGATGCTGTCTCCAGTCGAAACTTTCCTGCTGAATCACCCCGCAACCGCCTCCGCTAATCTTGGTATCTCCCGTGTTCGATGCACACGCGGCACGATGCGCAGGCTGGGATGCGAAAATGGAAGGAGATGCTACAACTCTCCGGCGCCGGCAAACGATTCGGCACAAAGCTCCTCTTTGAAGACGTCAACTGGCTCATCACGCCCGACGAACGCACCGGCCTTGTAGGTGGCAATGGTACTGGCAAGTCAACGCTGCTTAAAATCCTCGCCGGCATCGAGTCCGTCGACTATGGCGCTATCTCCCGCACCAAGGGCATGACCCTCGGCTACCTTCCGCAGGACGGCCTGGCCATGCGCGGTAAAACCGTGTTTGAAGAGTGTCTCAGCGTCTTTGACGAACTCCGCAACATGGAGGCGGAAGCCGAAATCCTGACCGGCTCTCTGAGCGATCTGAAGCCTGGCTCTCCTGCCTACCAGGTCGCAGCAGACCGCTACTCGCACATTATGGACGTGCTCCACACGCATGACATTTACACGCTCGACTACCAGGTTGGCACCGTGCTCGGCGGACTCGGGTTTGCCAAAGAAGATTGGGAGCGGCGCACGGAAGAGTTCTCCGGTGGCTGGCAGATGCGGATCGCGCTGGCCAAACTGCTGCTTGAAAAGCCGTCGCTTTTGCTGCTGGACGAACCGACGAACCACCTGGATCTCGAAACTCGTAACTGGCTCGAAGACTATCTGCGCAACTATGAGCATGCCTTCGTTCTTATCTCGCACGACCGCTACTTTCTCGACGTCACCGTAGGCAAGACGGTTGAAGTCTGGAACAAGCACGCGCATTTTTACACTGGCGGCTATGAGAAATTTATTGTTCAAAAGGAAGAACGCAAGACCCAACTGCTGAACGCTTACAAGAACCAGCGCGACCGGATCGAAGCCCTTGAAGCGTTCATCAATCGCTTCCGCGCCCAGGCCACGAAGGCCAAGCAGGTCCAGTCCCGCATCAAGGAGCTGGAAAAGATCGAGCGCATCGTCGTCCCTGAGGACGAAGCGACCATACACTTCACCATTCCTCAGCCACCGGCCAGCGGCCGTACCGTGATTGAGGTTTCTCATCTTTCGAAGTCTTACCCGACTCCCCATGGCGGTATCAAGCGCGTTCTGGAAGACGTCAGCTTCCAGATTGATC
>JAYVDT010000025.1:0-7326 GCA_043749265.1 Rhodanobacteraceae bacterium
GGCTCGGCGTAAAACTTACGGGTAGATACGGTTTAGGGTTCTTGCGAAGGGGATGGTTTCGCGGACGTGGTCCAGGCCGCAGATCCAGGCTACTACGCGCTCTATGCCCATGCCGAAGCCGGCGTGGGGGACCGAGCCGTATTTGCGGAGGTCGAGATACCACTGGAAGGCGGCGAGCGGGAGGCCGTGGTCTTCAATGCGGGATTTGAGGAGGTCGTAGTCGTCGACGCGCTGGGAGCCGCCGATGATTTCGCCGTAGCCTTCCGGGGCGAGGACGTCGACGCAGAGGGCCTTGGTGGGATCCTCGGGGTCGGGCTGCATGTAAAAGGCCTTGATGGCCGAAGGATAGCGGTGGACCATGACGGGCTTGTCGAACTGGGAGGAGATGTAGGTCTCGTCGGGTGAGCCGAAGTCGTCACCGTAGACGTGGCGGTTCTCCACGAGGCCTTTCTGGAAGGCGTCCTCGAGCATGGCATGGGCTTCATCGTAGGAGAGACGGGGGAAGGTATTGCGGGGCGACGAGGCCGTGGCTGCGCCGGATGGAGACAAAGACTGCGGCGCGTGGCAGAGGCCGGCTCCGACGTCAGCTGCGACGGCGGACTCGTCGGCGTCGCTGACGGTTTGAGAGGAGGTTGTGCCGGGTGCGGGGGCGATGACGGCTTCGAGCTTCGAGACATCGCGGCCGATGACCTTGAGGTCGCCGCGGTGCTTCTTGAGGACCTCGGCGACGATGTAGCTCAGGTAGTTTTCGGCCAGCTGGAGCAGGTCTTCAAGCCCGGCAAAGGCCATTTCGGGTTCGACCATCCAGAACTCGGTGAGGTGGCGGCGGGTCTTGGATTTCTCTGCGCGGAAGGTGGGCCCGAAGGAGTAGACCTTGCCCAGGGCGAGGGCGGTGGCTTCAATATAGAGCTGGCCGGACTGGGTGAGGTAGGCCTTGTCGTTATCGAAGTAGTCCATCTCGAAGAGCTCGGAGGTGCCTTCACAAGCGTTGGGCGTGAGGATAGGTGGGTCGGTGCGGATAAAGCCGTTATTGTCGAAATACTCGGCTGCTGCGCGCATGATGGTGGCGCGGACGCGAAGGATGGCGGACTGGCGGGGTGTGCGAATCCAGAGGTGGCGATGCTCCATGAGGAAGTCGACGCCGTGCTCTTTGAGGGAGATGGGGAAGGGGGTCTCGTCGGGGACGCGCTGGAGGACTTCGAGGGCTTCCACGTCCAGCTCGAAGCCGGAGGGGGCACGGACGTCGGCGCGGACCTTGCCCGTCACGCGGACGGAGGACTCCAGCGTGAGATTTTTGAGGGTTTCAAAGAGCTCTTCCGGTACGGCGGCCTTGGGGACGATGCCCTGGATGGTGCCGGTTCCATCGCGGAAGATGGGGAAGAGCAGTTTGCCGGAGGCGCGCAGGTTATATAGCCAGCCTTGAAGGGTGACGGTTTGTCCTTCGTGGGCGGCGAGTGTGGCGATGGTGGCGACGGGAGAGGTGGAAATGAGAGAAGTGGCACTGAAGGTCGGGGTCATGAGCATCTTTAGTTTACGCCGTAAGAACCACGAGCAGGAAGATGGCCCGGCTCCCATTGAGGGCAGTCGGGCCGGGAGGATGGGTCATGTTACCTGGTGGATGCAGCCGGAGTTGCGGCAGCGGTTGGCTGAGCGGGGAGTCCCGGAGCGGGCTCGATCGCGGCATAGACGCCGACGAAGCCAGTGGCTCCGAAGGTCGGATTGGGCGCCAGGGCGGTGGCAAGGTCAGGAGTCTGGAAGAAGTCGTCGAGCGCGCTGACGAACATGGGGTTGAACGAAAAGTAGATGTTGGTGGTGTGAATAGGACCGTAGGCAAGAGGTCCAAATGCGTTCCCGGAGATGATGAGGAAGATAATCTGGCGATATTGGAAGACACCGTTCTGCCAGATGGCTGCAGAGATGAAGGGGGTCTTGCCAACATTTACGAAGCTCAATTCCTTGAGCTGCATGAGGTTGTTACCGGACTGGAAGTCAACCGAGCCGTCGAACTGAGAGACGCCATTGCCGTTGTCGAGGTCCAGGGTTCCACCGATGAGGGGGAAACCGATGTAGCCGGAGCCGGAGCCATCGTTGCTGTAGCCGCTCAGGTTCAGCGAGATGCCATGAGCGTCAAGAGCCTGGGCGATCGAGCCGTTCATCCCAAAGTACATGCCGCCTTCGGTTGCAACGGCTGTCGCCCCCTGGGCGGAAGCTGTTGCTGCGATAAGAGCGAAGAGGCAGAGAGATAGAATATTTTTCAGGCGCATGGCGGAATGCTATAACAATCTGGCGGCCTGCGGGATACCTGTCAGTGCTGAATCTTTTGGTCAGCGACTGGACGCATTTCTGAGGAGCTTTTTTCCAGGAGTGCCATTCGTCAAGGCATGGGTCGATACGTCGAAGGTGGTAAACCGGCCGCTATCAGGGGCGCAGGTCTTTACCGGGATGGTCCTCAGTTCAGCCCCTCTTTGGAGTCAGACAGCGGCTCAGAAGGATTCAGCGAGGCGACCTCCTGCAACCGAATCGATTCCGAGATGACTTCGCGTGCCATGCGGGTGACGGCCTCGGGCGTGGCCGCCTCGACGTCTGCGATCTCCAGCATGAGCGGGGTTTCAGAGGGGAAGGAACGGGCTAGTTCGTAGGTAGCTTGCCAGTCGATTGTGCCGCGCGCGGCGGAAAGTGGACGCTCCGTGCCGCTGGCGGGCCAAAGATGCTGATCGACCAACGCGCCCTGGCGTCCGGCGTTATCGCTTAGGTGGATTTCAGCGATGCGGGGGCGGAGAGACTCAAGCGCTGGCGCAATGCCGGCTTCGTCCAGATGCGCGTGGGCGACGTCGAAGCAGATGCCGCAGGAATCGAAGTGTCCGATGCGCAGAATTGCGAGCAGGTGGGCGGGAGTGGCGATCTCGTTGGGAAGATTTTCCAGCAGGAGGCGGACGCCGAGGGGCGCGGCAAAGGCCTTGAGATGCTCGATGGCAGTGAGGGCGTACTCGAAGGTGTAGTCGGACCAGTGCGCCTCTTCCATGGCGGGCGGCAGGCCAAGATGAAGGACGCAGGTGGAGAAGGGAATATGCTCGGCGGATTCGAGCGCGCGCTTGATCTCTTCCATGGCCTCGATGCGGACGGCCTTGTTGGTGGAGACGAGATTGATGTCAGGCGAGGAGTGACGGGAGAAGTAATTGCCGCTGGAGACAGGCGCGTGGAGTGTGGGGAGGACGTCGTTGGAGCGGAACCATGCGGCCAGGTCGCGGACCTGGGAACGATCGTTGTAGTCGAAGTGGTGACGGCCAGCAAAGAGCTCGATGACGCGAACGCCGGAGTTGGCGAGCGCGCTCAGGAGACCGGGGGTGAGACGCTGAGGGAAGAAAATTTTAGTGGAGAGGCCAAAGTTCATCTTGATTCAGGCTACAGGAATGGAAGCGTGATGCGGGATGGACCGCAACCGTAGATTCCTTTGCTTCGCTACGAAATGACAACGAGAAAGTGTTAGTAGGAGGAGGCTTTGCCGTAGGCTCGGCGGGAGTCGTGGCCGCCCTGGAGTTTGCCGGTTGCGGGATCGACGGCGATGAGTTCGCTATCGCCCCACACGCCGGGATTCTTCTCGTCTGCCGCATTGGCTTGCGAGACCTTGTACCCCATCGTCCGCATGGCTTCAACCGTGTCTCGGGGGAAGGCTTTTTCGAAGTCGAGGACGTCGGGCAGGTATTGGTGGTGGAAGCGGGGGGCGTCGGCGGCTTGCTGGATGGTGAGACCGTTGACGAGGGTGCTGAGGAGATCGTTGATGACGGTGGTGATGATGGTTGAGCCGCCGGGGGTGCCGAGGACGAGTAAAAGCTTTGCGGCCTTGCCGGGCAAGGCGTGGGTGGTGACGATGGTTGGGGTCATGGACGAAAGCGGGCGGTGGCCGGGTGCGATGGCATTGGCAGGCCCCTGGATGAGGCCGAACATGTTTGGAGTTCCGGGCCTGGACGAGAAGTCGTCCATCTCGTTATTGAGGAGGAAGCCGAGGCCTTCCGCGGTGGCGCCGCAGCCGAAGAGGCCGTTGAGGGTGTAGGTGGTGGAGACGGCGTTGCCGTCGGAGTCGACGATGCTGTAGTGGGTGGTCTGGGGGGACTCTTTGAATGTGGTGATGGCGGGCGGCGCGGGCAGAAAGCCGGCAGGGCGTTTGAGCTCAGCGGAGGGCGAGGGAGCGTCCTTGAGGATGCTGGCGCGCCATGCGTCGGCATACTTTGTGGAAGCCATCTGGACCAGCGGCATGGTGTTGTAGTCGGGGTCGCCCAGGTAGTCGGCGCGGTCCATGTAGGCGCGGCGGAAGGCTTCCGTGATGAGGTGAATCTGGGCGGGGGAGCGGTCGGCGCCGAGGGCCGGGAGGTCATACCCAGCCAGGATGTTGAGGGTTTCGAGCAGCACGATGCCGCCGGAGGATGGCGGCGGCGAGGTGATGACGTCGTAGGTCTGGTCGTGGGTCTTGAAGGTGCCTGTGAGGGGCTTGCGGTCGACGACCTTGTAGGCGGCGAGGTCGGCTTGCGTGAGCAGACCGCCGTGGGTTCGGACGGATTCGGCGATTTGCGCGGCCATCTTGCCCGTGTAGAACTCGTTAGGATTGGCGGCTATGCGCTTGAGCGTGGCGGCAAGGTCCGGCTGGGTGAAGGTGTCGCCGGCGGAATAGAAGTTACCGTCGCGCTGGAAGATGCGTTTGGACTCCGGGAATTTGGTCAGGTTGCTGGCGTGCAGGGCGCGGGCCTCTTCCGCAGAGAGGACGTAGCCATGGGCGGCGAGGGCAATTGCAGGTGCCATGTCCTGCGCCAGGGTCAGCTTGCCGAAGTGTTGTTGGGCGTAGGCCAGGCCAGCAACCGATCCGGGGACGCCGATGGCTTTGTAGCCGAGGGTGGAAAGGCCGGGGACGACGTTCTTCTCGGCGTCAAGGTACATGTCGGCGCTGGCGGCTCCGGGAGCGCGCTCGCGATAGTCGAGGAAGTGGGTTGCGCCGGTATGGTTGCGGATGAGCATGAAGCCTCCGCCGCCGAGGTTGCCTGCCTGGGGAAGCACGACGGCGAGGGCGAAACCTACGGCCACGGCCGCATCGATGGCGTTGCCGCCCTGCTGGAGGATTGCAAGCCCGGCGTCCGATGCGTCATGGTGAATCGAGACGACCATGGCATGACGCTCATGCGCTTTCGCGGAAGCGGGCTGTTGCGCGGCGAAGGAGAGAGTAGGTGCGAGCATGGCGCCTGCGACGAAGGCAGCGATGGGCTTGACGGTGGCGAGCATTGAGATCTCCGTGACGATGTCCTGAAGGATAACTGACGCTTGGCGATGTAACGCAATCGTCCTAGATGTGTTGCCAGATGTATTGTCCGCTCCTACATTTGGATGAACGTATATAAGCAATCCAGTCAACGGAAACTTGCTGTTTGTGTCTACGGGAAACTCAGGGAGGTCGATCATGGCCCAGGGAGTGTCTCGACCCATGAGCGGAGCGGACCGGCAAAATTGTTCAGCGAACTTATCGCTATGTTTGGGCTGTTTGCGATGATCTGGGGATGCTTGCGGCGTTAGCCTTCGGCTGTCCCGTATGCAGTGGGGCTTACATTATTCCGGCCTACTGGTTCACTTCCTCGACTTTGTTTGCGCATCCGGCGGTGACGCTGGCCCATTATCTTTGCAGGCATACGCCTGAGGACGATTGACTCACGATGCCCCCCGTCGACTCGACTTATGAAGCCCTCACTCCAATTTTGCGGGCGACGATACAAGCGTCATGTTTTCGCGAGCGCGAAGATCTCAAACTGAAAACGCACCTCCATCGCAAGATGGAGGTGCGTTTTGTAGTGTCTGAGACGGGTTAGGCTGCGGGGGTTGCGACGACTACGTCGGGGGCATCGCTCTTGATCGTTACCTTGACGTGAGCGGTGACCTCGCGGTGCAGTTTGATGGGCACATGGAACTCGCCGAGCTGCTTGAGGGGCTCTTCGAGCGCAATCTTGCGGCGGTCGATGGTGTAGCCCTGCAACTCAAGCTGATGCGCGATGTCGCCCGAGGTGACGGAGCCGAAGAGATGGTCATTCTCGCCGACTTTGCGCTCAAAGGTAATTTCCACCTGGGAGAGCGTGCGTGCGAGCTCGTCGGACTGAGCTTTTTCCTTGGCGGACTTGCGGATGGCGGAGCCCTTCATCTGCTCGATCACGGCCTTGTTGGCAGTGGTGGCTTCGATGGCGAGCTTGCCGGGCAGAAGGTAGTTGCGTCCGTAGCCGTCTGCGACCTTGACCACGTCTCCGCGGTGGCCGAGCTTCTGGACATCTTCTTTCAGAATAACTTCCATGTTGCGTCTCCAATGTTCTTGCGCGGGTTTATGAACCGTCCGCGAGGGCTAGGTTAGAAGCGGGCGGCGAAGGCGAGCAGGGCGATGTTGCGCGACTGCTTGATGGCAAGCGACAGACGGCGCTGGTGCGTTGTGCAAACACCGGTCAGGCGGCGCGGAACGATCTTGCCACGCTCTGCAACGAAGCCCTGAAGCAGGCGAACGTCGCGGTAGCTGATGGCGTCAATCTTTTCCGTGCAGAACTTGCAAACCTTCTTGCGGCGGAAGAACTTCCGTCCGCCGGGGCCGCCAGGACCGCCGCCGGTGCGAGGTGCGCCGCCAGGACCGCCGGGGCCGCCGGCAGGGCGCGGAGGACGCGGAGTGTAGGTGGAAGGAGTGGACGGGCCCGAGGACGCGGGGGCGGCCGTCTGCTCGGGTGCTGCGTTGGTGGTTTCGTCAGCCATTGTGATTCCTCTCAAGTGTTCTGGTCTTGCCCTGCGCTCCAGACTCGCTGTGGAGTCCGTGGATGATTTAGAAGCGCGGGAAAGACGGGGTGATACGTTATGCGGCTCCGGTGGTTTGGAGTCGCAAAAGATTAGGCCGTGGTCTCAATCGAAGGCGCCTCAACCGAAGGCGTCTCAACCGAAGCTGCTTCAGTCGCGGGCGGCTCGGCGGTTTCGGGGGTGACGACGGGTGCCTCGGCAGGAGCGTCTACGGGTGCGGCAGCTGCGTGAGCCGGAGCGGAGGGCTGCTGGACGGGAATCGCGCTGCGCTTGACGTGAGTGTCGCGGTGCGCCTTGATCTTGGCGAGACGCTTCTCCTCTTCGTCCATGCGAACCGTGATGAACTTGATGACCTGCTCGGAGACGCGGAGGCGACGCTCGATTTCAGCCATCAAAGAGCCGGGTGCGGTAACGGTGAGGAGAACATAGAAGCCATCGTTGAACTTGCGGACGGTGTATGCGAGCCGGCGACGGCCCATCTTCTCGGTCGAACGGATCTCTCCACCGCCGTCGGTAACGTTCTTC
>JAYVDT010000026.1:0-2130 GCA_043749265.1 Rhodanobacteraceae bacterium
AGTAATTGTTATGGCCGCTTATGGCGGTGGGGAGGTCCGGCGCGAGGAAGTTGATGGCGCTCGCCTCGCCGTAGTTGTCGCACAGGATGACGGCCTGGGACTGCTCGGCAGGTGATAGCGCGGTGTAGATGTGTCGGATCTGGTCGACCTCTTCCTGCCAGCCGAAGCGGTCGGCATAGAACTGTGGGAGTAGGCCGGTGTCGAGGTTTTCCGTATTGCTGGTTTTGTCTCGGAGGTGGAGTTTGTTGGCGTAGGCGATCCAGGTGTCGGGCTTGAGGATTGGGTTGGACATGGGGAGCAGAATGAGGCCGGTGAGGATGAGAACCGTTTCGAGGATGGGGAAGGCGAAGGTGCGGTTGCGTGCGGGGGCTGTCTTACGGGACTCCCATGCGAGGCCGCCAGCGGCGAAGAGGATGGGATAGATGGGGGAAAGGTAGTAGTCCTTGGCGTGCATGGCCATCATGAGGGCGAAGAAGATGAGATACGTGAGGCCGAGCCAGCGGCGGGTAGGTTTTTTGAGAAGCCAGAAAAGACCTGCGCCCCAGACGAGAAGGTTAATTGGGTGGAGGGCGATGAATTGTGCATTGAAGAAGGCCAATGGGCCCAGGACTTTATTCTTGTGCTCGAGTTGGCCGTTGCGGAGGAACTCGAGCGTGGGCCAGTGATTGTGGATCTGCCAGAGAAGATTAGGGATGGCGATGAGGATGAGTAGGGCTACCCCTGCTGGGAGCCAGGGGCTGTGGAGCAGGTGTCGCTGCGGGCTGAGTGCCAAAGCGATGAGAAGGGCGATAAGGAAGAAGGTCATCGACGGCTTATTCAGGAGTCCGAGGCCGGCAGAGATACCGAAGAGGAGCCAAAGCTTCTGGTTTCCGCCACGCTCAAGGAGAATGATGGCTAGAAGGCAGGTCATCCAGAAGAGGGATTCGACCGAGTTCATGGAGAGATAACTGTCCGTCCCGAGATACTGTGGGGCGACGAGGACGCCAATCATCGCCAGGGCCTGGGCGGCGCGATGTCCGCCGAGAGACCAGGCTAGAATGCCGGTGATGAAGATGCGCGACGCCCCGGCGAGAGTAGAGAACATGCGGATGCCTGTGAGCGAATGGCCGAAGATGGTTTCGGCGAGGCGGGCTTGAACGGCGACGAGGGGGCCGTGGTCGACGTAGCCCCAGGCGAGGTGGCGGCCGCAAATGAGGAAGTACAACTCATCGCGAAAGTAGCCGTAGCCGATGTGGGCCTGATAGAGATTGATGGCGAGATGGAGGACGAAAGTGAATAAGGCAAAGGCGACGGCGAGCGTGACTGCGGAGCGCAGTTCGGAATCGGGAGGGCGGACGCCCGTCGTTGACATGCGGGAGAATACGATGGTTGCAGGAGTTGGGTTCCATTTTTTTCTTTTGCGACTGGCAGGATCAAGGCTTGTTGCGTCAACATAGAGATTCAAGAAGTCTTGGAGGCACGTGTGGATTGGACGCCAGGTGGGACAAGCAGCGATGTTGAGGATCGGCGGGATAGTTCCGGTGGTGGTGGTGGTGGTGGTGGCGGTTTCGGGTTTGGTGGCGGTGGTGGAGGCGGGATTGGCATCATCGGCTTTGTGATTCTGTTGGTAATCAGCCTGATAACGGGACGTAACTTCCTGGGTGGGATGTTTGGCGGCGGGTCGAATCAAGGGCCGCAGCCGCGGCAAACGCATAGCTATGACTCAGGCCAGCAGACCAGTCCGCGGGCGCATCCGGCGGGGGAAGATCGTGACGTACAGCTAATCAGCTTCGTGCTGGATGATGCTCAGAAGACCTGGACCGAAATTTTCGCGACGATGAATCGGCCGTATCGACACGCGAAGCTGGTGATCTATCGCAATGCTACGTACTCAGGGTGTGGGACGGCGCAGGCTTCGACTGGCCCGTTCTATTGCCCGCAAGACGAGAAGATTTATATCGACCTGGGTTTCTGGGAAGAGCTGCAGAAGTTTGGCGGAAGCACGGCGGAGTTTGCCCAGGCTTACGTTATCGCGCATGAACTGGGACACCATATCCAGAAGCTGCTGGGAATTGAGGCCAGGGAACAGCGGCTTGCGCAGCAGGATCCGAGGCAGCGCAATCATCTGTCGGTCAATCTGGAGTTGCAGGC
>JAYVDT010000027.1:0-2120 GCA_043749265.1 Rhodanobacteraceae bacterium
GAACTTTGCGCCCTAGTAGGCGGTGCTTTCGGTAGTCATCGATAGGCGTGCGGAACAGCGTGCTGCAGCGTACGCCGGCGCAGATCAGGGTCAAAAACTCGCCCAACGGTCGGGGATTCAAGAAACTCTTTGAGGGCACAAGCGCTGAGGTGGAACTTATCGACGACTTCCTGAGCGCGACGTGGCGCAAACTTTGCCTGAACGCTGCGGGGGCGCTGTCTGCGCTCACGCTAAAGCTTGCGGGAGTCCTGCAGTATCAGGCCGTGGGACTCGTTGCGTTGGAGATTGTCGCGGAGTGCGTCGCGGTTGGTCGTGCGGCGGGCTATCGAGCGGGCGCGCAGGACTCCATCAACTCTTTTCTGGCGGGCCGGATGGCGGGGCGGCAGACGGAGATCGACGCGCCTAATGGCGTGATTGTGTGGCTGGGAGGGAAATACGGGATTGCGACGCCTGAGAAGCGGATGGCCGTCGCGCTGATGAACGCCATGTAACGTGCAACGAAGAGACGGCCAGTAATGGCCGCCTCTGTTATTGCCTGAACAAAATTATTTAACCTGAAGAACGCCGGTTCCCAGTTCGTTAAGGCGCTTCTCAAGCAGCTTTTCGAGGTCTTCGAGAGACTTGGAGAAGCCTTCGATGCCTTCCTTTAGCTTGTCGTAGGCCATACGGTCTTCGGCGTGCATCTTGTCGAAGATAGCCTTGTCCATGGGTATCCGCTCAATGCTCATGAGCTTGGACTTGGCAGGATCTAGCTTGCGAGGCAATGGAGCCTCGGTCGAATCGAGCTCGGCAAGGAGCTTGGGGGCGATGGTCAGGAGGTCGCAGCCAGCCAGCTCTGTGATCTCACCAATGTTGCGAAAGCTGGCACCCATGACGACCGTCTTGTAATCGAACTTCTTGTAATAGTTGTAGATCGTCGTGACGGACTGTACGCCTGGATCGTCCGCCCCGACGTAATCCTTGCCGGTGTCTTTCTTGTACCAGTCCAGAATCCGGCCGACGAACGGCGAAACCAGCGTGACCTTGGCTTCCGCGCAGGCGATGGCCTGGTGCAAGCCGAAGAGCAGGGTCATGTTGCAGTGAATGCCCTCCTTCTCAAGAATCTCGGCGGCCTTGATACCTTCCCAGGTGCTGGCAAGCTTGATAAGAACGCGATCGCGGGAGATGCCTACCTTGTCATACTGCGCGATAATATCGCGAGCCGTGGCGATGGACGCCTCGGTGTCATAGGAAATACGTGCGTCGACTTCAGTGGAGACACGGCCGGGCACGATGTCCAGGATCTTCCGACCGAAGGCTACGGCAAGATTCTTGAACGCGTAGGCGGCGACATCGTGGTCGCTGGCACCGTCTCCAGCTTCCTTGCGCGCGGCCATCAGGACTTCCTGAACAATCGACTGATACTCGGGCTGCGCGGCAGCAGCAGCGATGAGCGAAGGATTTGTCGTCGAATCCTGGGGCTGGAATTTCTTGATGGAATTGATATCACCAGAGTCGGCGACGACCGTGGTCATCTGACGAAGTTGCTCCAATAGGGTTGCCATATTTGCTCCTCTTTGTGCTGCTTAATATTTTATCAAGATTCGCGCCCTCTTATAAAGGATGCCCTAGGGGGATTGGACGGAGAAAGCCGCAAATCTACTCGGCGGCCAGTGTGTTGCGAAGACTGCCCAGACCCGGAGCCGAGACTTCGACAATATCGCCGTCCTGCATCGGGCCGACGCCTCCGGGTGTGCCGGTGGGAACAATGTCGCCAGGGCAGAGAGTCATGCAGGCGGAGATATACCGCAGCAGCTCCGGAATGGGGAAGATTAAGTCGGCAGACGATCCAGCCTGGCGGAGGTCGCCATTGAGATACGTGGTGACGGTGATGGGCTTGGTAATGAGGTCGACTTCATCCGAGACGATGGGCCCAACGGGGCAAAAGGTGTCGAAGCCCTTGCCGCGGGTCCATTGTGGGTCAGATTTCTGGATGTCGCGGGCGGTTACATCGTTCACCAGAACATAGCCGCGGATGTAGGGACGGACGTCTTCATTGGCCCCGAGTTTCCTGCACTTGCGGCCTATCACGATGCCGATTTCCCCCTCAAAATCAATCCGTTTGGAGAGCGCCGGCATCC
>JAYVDT010000028.1:0-2117 GCA_043749265.1 Rhodanobacteraceae bacterium
GGTCGCAGCTGTCGAACACCTGGTAGGGCTCGGACATACGAATCTGCTGTTTGTAAGAAACTCGAATCCTGGCGACGGACCTGCACTACTCTCTCACAAATATCGCGACCAGGGTTTTGCCGCTGCGATCAAGGGCTGCGGCATCCCGGGTATCCGAGCCAACGTGATCAACGGCGCAGGCTTTCCCACGAACGCGGGCCGCGACGCGATTGAATCTGCCTTTGGAAACCATATCTTTACTGCGGTCGTCTGCGCTACTGATCTGGTCGCAGTGGGCGTATGTAGAGGTCTTCATAGTCTTGGCATCCGTATTCGGGTGGACGTGTCTGTTGTGGGCTTTGACAACACGTACCTAAGCGAATTTGTAACGCCATCACTCACTTCGGTCGACATACCACGGGATGAGCTTAGCCGCCTCACTGTCAATGCGCTGCTCCCCACCGAGGAAAAGCAGAGCATGCCACATACCATTCGCCTGAAGACGGAATTGATCGTCCGTAGTTCTACAGCGTTACGTGCGAGGGTACGAAGCTGACCCGAGTGCAAGGGCTCTTAGGCGAGGTTTTCCAACGAAAGTCGGGATGGAGATGGAAGTAGGCGTAAGGCTGATTCTGGAGGTACTCGTACAGTGAAAGATGCTTTCAGAAGGGACTAACAAAGAAACTTTTCGAAAACTGTTCCTTTGTTTATGGGGTATGGCAATGATTCGGGACAAAATGTGCCATTTGATCTCATGAGACCGAGGCTGCCTGTCTGAGGGTGTAGCCGTAGTCTGGCTGGGGCGGTTTTCTGGCGGGATTGAGGTGTAGTCGCCGAAGCGGTTGATGTGCTCGGTGAGGTAGGGACTGATAGCGGCGATGGCGTTTTCCGGCACGGTTTCTCCCCGCTGTTACAGGTCTTGGACAAGCCGAATCAGTGAGCACGTGTTATAGAAGATGAGGCAGTTGGCCACCAAGCAGTTGTCTTTGAAATTTTTATAAATGGGAGAGGGCGCGTGGAAGTCACGATATCTGGAGTTTTCTGAACACAGGAACTTTCAATCCATTCAGAACGAAACCGAAGATGACGGCTGCTGCTAGCTCGCTACCCAGC
This sequence comes from Rhodanobacteraceae bacterium, assembly GCA_043749265.1. Classification (GTDB taxonomy): domain Bacteria; phylum Acidobacteriota; class Terriglobia; order Terriglobales; family Acidobacteriaceae; genus Edaphobacter. The sequence continues at coordinate 1,093 of JAYVDT010000028.1, forward strand.
ATCGACAGTGGCAGAGGAGTCATGGCAATCCCTCGCCAAGCCAAGATCGAGATGATGAGGATATCGGCCACCGACGAGGCTACGAGCCACGCAGTCGGGCGAAGCCCCCAGAACCGATTACGCTCCCTGATTGCATAGATAGTGGCTTGGCTGCCGAATACGAGCGCCACGATAGAAAGAGTTCTCAAGGCAGCAATCGGAAGGCGCAGTTTAAGGAAGCCAAAGGCCAGGATAGCCGTACAGAAGGCCAGCAGACAGCCACCGAAGACGACACCTGCACCGGTAATCCTGCCGATCTGCCACGAGTTCGGCGTTCCCGAGGGTCTGACGCGATCCGTGGTCAGCGACATTGACAGGAAGTCACCTGTAATCATCACGATCACCATGAGCATGGGCGTGAGAACGGCGTGGCCGGTCATCACAAGCCCAACCCCAAGCAACAACACCTGGACGATCTTCTTCGTCACCGAGTTGAGCGTATAGGTCAGAATCCGCTGAAACGTAATCCGCCCCTCTTTGACGGCCGCAACGATACCGACGAGACCAGGCTGCATGAGAACGATGCCGGCGGCGGACTTCGCTACATCGGTAGCCGTCGAGACGGCGATTCCACATTGCGCCTGCCGGAGCGCAGGTGCATCGTTTGCACCGTCTCCACACATCCCTACGGTGCGTCCGTTACTCTGGAAGGCTTTCACCAGATTGAACTTTCCCTCCGGAAGAATGCTTGCATATACGTCAAAATCTTCCGGCTTTACGTCTTTCGGAGGCGGACCGGGAGGACAGACCGAACCCGTCAGGCCAACTGCCTTGGCGACTACCGTGGCTGTCGCCGGCGCGTCTCCAGTGACCATGACCGTGCGTACACCGAGCGTCTTCAATTCAGAGATGAGCGAGGCGGAATCATCCCTGGGCGGATCACTGAGAGCGATTAATCCTACGAGCCGCATCGCAGATTCAGGTCCGGCAGCGAGAGCCAGAACCCGAAATCCCTGCCCAGCCAGATCGTCAGCGATCTTTGCTTG
>JAYVDT010000029.1:0-2117 GCA_043749265.1 Rhodanobacteraceae bacterium
CACATTGTAGGTCTCGTTGAGTGTGTGACGCTCTCCGCAGGCTATGTTGAAGACGCGTCCCGCTACCTTTTGCGGATCCGCTTTGACGGCTAGAAGATTTGCCTGCACGGCGTTGTCGACATACGTAAAGTCACGTCCTTGCTCGCCATCGCCGAAGATGACGGGCTGCTCACCTTGCATCATTTGCAGGATGAACTTTGCCATTACGCCGGAGTAGGGAGAGTCCGGAACCTGGCGCGGCCCAAAGATATTGAAGTAGCGCAGGCAGACTGTTTCCAGTCCATACACGCGCCAGTAGGACTGCATGTAGAGCTCGCCCGCCAGCTTTTGCACGGGGTATGGCGCGATCGGTTGTGGGGTCATGGACTCACGCCGCGGGAAGCCCGGCTGATTGCCGTAGGCCGAAGACGATGCTGCATAGATGACGCGCTTGACGTTCGCGGCGCGTGCGCCTTCCAGCACATTGAAGGTACCGTCGATGTTGCTCTCATGGCTTGGGCGCGGCTCTTTTACCGAGCGCGGAACGCTTGGGAGTGCGCCTTCATGGAAGATGTAGTCCATACCCACACAGGCCGCTGCGACCGCGTCTGCGTTGCAGAGGTCGGCCTGGCGCAGATCCATCTTGTCCTCGAGGGTCCGTAGATTTTCTCTGCGGCCCGTCGAGAAGTTATCGAGTCCGCGAACGGTTTCGCCAGACTCTATCAGCGCATGCGCCAGGTGCGAGCCAATGAATCCGGCCACACCAGTAATCAAATATTTTGCCAAGGTCTCGCTCGCTCAGAATGCCTCTCTAGAGTATCAAGAGCCCGAGATTTGGTGCATTATTCATAGCTGTGGCCGAGGATGGGATGTGGCTCATAGGGCTGCTCCAGGCTCTTGATCTCTTCGTCCGTTAGTTTTAGATCAAGTGCTGCAAGCGCGTCCTCAAGCTGATAGGCCTTGCTCGCGCCGATGATAGGCGCGGAGACACCGGGCTTTTCCAGCATCCATGCAAGCGCAACCTGTGCGTTCTTGACTCCGCGAGCCTGAGCAACCTCCGTGATGCGGTCAACCACAGTAAAGTCGGAGTCGCGGTAGTACAGTTTGTGCGCGAAGTCATCTGTGCGGGCGCGCGTCGTTTCGGCCTTGGTCTTGTCTTCGTTGGATTTGCGATTGCCGGCCAGGAAGCCACGTGCGAGCGGGCTCCAGGGGATAAGGCCGATGCCCTCCGACAAACAAAGCGGAATCATCTCCCGCTCTTCTTCCCGGTACACAAGGTTGTAGTGATTTTGCATGGTGACAAAGCGTGCGAACCCCTGCGTGCGCTGTGCCTCCAGCATCTTGAGGAATTGCCAGGCATACATGGACGACGCGCCAAGGTAGAGCGCCTTTCCCGCACGCACCACGTCGTTCAGTGCTTCTACTGTCTCTTCAATCGGGGTATGCGGATCGAAGCGATGGATCTGGTAAAGATCGACATAGTCCGTGCCGAGGCGCTTCAGACTGTTATCGATAGAGGCCATGATGTGCTTGCGAGAAAGCCCGCGGTCGTTGAGCCCGTCGCTCATGGGATTGAAGACTTTCGTCGCGATCACAACTTCGTCCCGGCTCTTTGCAAATTCCTTGACCGCGCGGCCAGTGATTTCTTCACTCGCACCGAGCGAGTACATATCCGCCGTGTCGAAGAAGTTGATGCCGGCTTCGAAAGCCCGCCGCAGGAGCGGCTTTGCGTCGTCCCACTCCAGCACCCACTCACGCCAGGACTTGGCGCCGTAGGTCATCATTCCCAGCGCGACTCGCGATACTTTAACACCGGTCGTACCAAGCCTGTTGTATTTCACACACCCTCCGAGCGCCGTCCGCAATCTGCACGAATGCGCGTAACCCTTTGATGGCAAGGGTACGTGTTGGTGATGCAAAAAGTCTCGATTACGCCTGTGGCGTCGATTTCTGCATCACACTGACATGGTGCTTCCAAGCGCTAGATGCTTTATTCAGCCACGTAATCGCTCCGATCGGAGGCGTCATGTTTAGAGCAGGAATCGCAACACTTACCGTATCTGCGCTGCTGCTATGCGGCGGAGTCGCCGGTGCCCAACAGAACAGGGACTTTTATAACGGCGTTCGCGATGGCAGTC
>JAYVDT010000030.1:0-20247 GCA_043749265.1 Rhodanobacteraceae bacterium
AAACCAGGCAGCAAACGCTAATTACGCTGCAGCACCGCAGGCCACGAAGAGCGTTGTCGCGACCGGGCCGCTGCTCACCGTGTCTCCTTCGAATCTCGACTTCGGCACCCTGTATTTGGGGTCTATAAAAATCCAGAACATAACGGTGAAAAATATCGGAACCGCGCCGGCGATCATCACCGACCCCCTGCTTTCAATCGTAAAAGGGGGAGACTCGAAAGAGTTTTTGGCGATCAATTTCTGCCCGACACGACTAGCCGCGGGAGCGAGTTGTACGATCACCGTTGCGTTCATTGCGGGTCCTTACTACACGCTGCAAACCGCGATTTTGCAGATTACCGACAACGCTCCGGGCAGCCCTCAGCCCGTGACGATGAGCGCCCAGGTAATCTTTCCCGTCGCGAACCTCAACCCGACCAGCCTGAATTTCGGGACGGTAAGACACGCCACCACGAATACGTTGAATGTAACGCTCAGCAACGGCGGAGCAACGCCGTTGCTTTTGACCGGCTCCGGTATCAGCATCTTGGGTACGAACGCGACGGTTTTCAGTCAAACCAATAACTGCGGAAGTGCGCTTGCACCAGGTGCAAGATGCATCGTCACCGTCAGGTTCGCACCCTTGACCAGCGGAACATTCAGCGCCAGCTTGACGGTCGTTGACAACGCCCAGGCTGGTCTTGGCACCCAGACCATAGCGCTATCGGGAAGGGGGAATTGACGACGATTCGTCAATCTCCCCGACGTATAGGAGCGCGGGTGTTCAAGGTAAATTTTCGAGCGATTTTCCTCCAGTTGTACGAGAGATTCCGTGTCCCTAATCTTCGCGTTTCTTTGCGATGGTTAGAACCGCAAACTCTAATTCCGCGTGGAACCTGCTCCAGCAACAAAGCTGGGCACAAGCGCCTGCTCTCCCTGTTGGCTCAAAAGAGGTCTCCGCTCTCACAGTGCGGGACCTGCAAACCGCTTATTGATTGCTACGATTGCGAATATCGGCAATCAGAGAATCGTCGGACGACTGGCCCCGGATGCTCAGATAGCTTTTATAAGAATCTGCAAACCCTGCGCTCTTCATTCCTTCGCGCGCGCGTCCCTGGTAATAATAAACGGGCGGAAAATAGGAGTAAGTCGGCACATTATCCATAAATAGTTCGAGCGCTTCGCCGCGACGCTTAACGCATTGATCCAGCTCCGCGTTAGCTTCTTTGAAGGCACCCGCTTCCAGGTCTGCACGCCCCAGTTCGAAACGGCCGATCCAGGTGTCCAACAGGCTGTTGGCGGCTGTAATCTGAGTCACTGCCTGTTTGACGTCCTTGCGCTTCAACGCAATCATCCCCGCAATGATCTTGCTATAAGCCTGCGGCTCGCTCGCCGACTGCGCACCCAGACTCGTCGCGATCTTCTGCGCTTTCAATAGGTCCCCGGTATCCACATAGATCCTCGCCGCAAGGAACTGAATCTGAATTGATGGGCTACCGGTCAACGCCTTGCCGATGTCGGCCAGCGCTGCAGGAGTATGTCCTTGCAATTGCTCGAAGTGGGCAAGCGCCGCGTATTTTCTGGCAGCGTTCTCAACCATCTTGCTCGCCGCATCGGCGGCGGCTCCCTGGGTAAGAATGCGCACTGCTTCGGCATAATTGCCCGGATATGCAGCAAGATCGGCCAGTCCATCGGCAGCGGTAGACACGCCCAACGCACCAAACGTCTTCAGCCGCTGGTAGCTTTCGTCTGCCTCTTTAATCTGTCCTTGCCCTAGTTGGGCTTCGGCGAGCACCAGGTAACCTTGCGCGGCCTTCGGGCTAATCTCAAGCCCCGCGTGCGCCTCTTTTTCGCTCCTCGAAAAATCGCCGGCAAACGCGCTGATAAATGCCAAGTTCAGCCGTTGTCCCACCCCTCGAGGAGTAATCTCAACGGCGTGCTGTGCCGCTTCCAGTGCCTTGGGTGCGTTACGTAACTGCGTGTAACAGCTCGCCAAGTTGTTTTGACCTACGCGATCTGCGGGGTAACGTGTGACCAGCTCACTGTATTGCTGAACACACTTTTGCCAGTCGCCCGTCGTCAGATAGTACAGGCCCTGGTTCCGGAAGCGTTCGCGCTCGGTCATGCGGTCGACGTTCTCCATAGCCAGCTTCATATACTTCAAGGCGTCGCCCGGTCGCCCAAGGTTCTGGGCCATGGCGGCCATACCGGTGTATGCACGTGCAAATTTTGGATCCAGTTCCGCAGCTTTCTGAAACGAATCGAACGCCTCCTGAAACTTGCCCGCGAACTGCTCTTCCACACCCAATGCGTCCTGATGGACCGCCTCGAGCGATGCGGCGGTAAAACCTCCGCTGATCTTTTCAAACTGCAGCGAAGCGGGCGTGGTGTCACCCATGGCCTTGCGAAGCGGCACCGCCAGCTTCGGAAGTTCGCTGAGAATATCCTGCTTACTGGCAACGGTCACGTCCGACGTTGCCAGAACCTTGCCGCTGATCGAATCCAGGTCCACAGCCGAGATGTAATAGTGATCGCCGCGCAGGCTGATGTCACCGGTAATGACCGAGTTAATGCCCTGATTCATGGCCACCAGCCGCGCTGATTGCTCGTCGAGCGAGTCACTCGGATTGGGAAGTTTTTTAGCCAGCTTCCGCGCATCGCCACGACTGTAAACATTGATAAAGCTGGCGCCTTCGAGAGCCACTCCGAGCATAGGCTCCAGCGTGTTGTCCAGAATCGGGTCTCCAGTATGGTTCTGGAAGTCGCCAACCAGCACTGAGACCGGGCCGTGCGCCATGGACTGAGCGGCCTTTCGCCTGCTCATCGAATACCAGCCGACCCCGGCTGCAATCGCCGCAACCAGAACGCCCGCTACTCCGATACGCAGCCAAGGAAGCTCGCGCATACGGTTCGCCAGCAGCCGCAGGGCGGAAGCAGAGATTGGCCTGGCTCCGTACCCGTTCTGCCACGCACGGAGATCCGCATCCAGATGTTCCGCGCTCTGGTATCTCCTGGCTGGGTCCTTTTCAAGACATTTCGAAACGATATTGCTGAGCGTCCCCGGAATATTCCTGTTCACGTTCACCAGCGGCGCAGCGCGTTGTTGTGTACGCATCAGCAAACTCGCAATTGCACTCTCCGCATGAAAAGGCGAAGTCCCGCTCAGCAACTCATACAAAATCAAACCGACTGTGAAGATGTCCGAACTCGCCTTCACGTCCTTACCTTGCGCCTGCTCCGGAGACATATACTCCATCGTCCCCAGCATGGTGCCGGTGTTGGTCATTCCATCGCCAGCGAACGTGCGTGCCAAACCGAAGTCCATCACCACCACGCGCCCATTCTTGTCGTACATGATGTTGGCAGGCTTCAAATCGCGATGGATAATTCCTTCACGGTGAGCGGCGGCCAGACCGCTGGTCACCTGTTCCATAATCTCGACCGCTTCGGTAATCTCCAGTTTGCCCCGTTGCTTCAGAAGCATGTGAAGGTTTTCGCCATCCACATACTCCATCGTGATGAATTTCATGCCCCGGGCTTCTCCAAGGTCGTAAATCCGAATCACATGACGATCGGTCACTTTGGACGAGAGGAGCAGTTCCTGCTTGAAGCGGGCCAGGATTTCGGGATTGGAAGCCATGTCCGGACGGATAACCTTCAACGCAACAATGCGATCGACTTCGCGGTCACGTGCTTTGTAGACGGCCCCCATGCCGCCCTCTCCGAGCAGTTCGAGAATCTCATAGCGGTCGCCCAGAACAGACCCGGCTTCGAGCAGGATTGCTCTTGCGCTGTGACCCGTTGGCCATTCCGCAGGCGTATTCTGGCGGACGGGCGATACCGAAACGATGGTGGCGGCGCTTGACACCATCGTCTTTCCATCGTTGCTCGTTTGCGGCAGCACGGCAGGGGTCAGTTCAGGTGAAATCTCTGCTGAAGCCTTCTCACTGGCCTTGCGCTCTGAAGTGGAGCCAAACGGCGCCGCCATGATGGTCATTTCGGAATCAGACGCTGCCGCGGCCTGATCCGGGCGATGCGAAGACAGAGCAGTCTCAGGCTCCTTCGAAGCGGCAGATACCCGGTCATCGTGAGGCGTCGCTTCGCCCGGAACATGTGCCTCGTGGCTCACTGAGATTGCATCATCCATATCGCGCTTCGCACCTGAGATTCAATGGAACACTGGCTAGGGAGGTCGATACAACAAATTGGGCCCGAGGATTTCGAGAAGTATAAACGATCGTTCTGTTTGCTGAAGCGCCGAGGAAGCATAAGGCGCCGGGAGAGAACGTGGAGTCGCATTGCTGAGTGGAGAACTGCTATGGGGAAGACTCTTTGCAACACCGGTGGCGGACGGCGAGCTTTCAGGTGTAAGGGCAGATCGTCGAGGGGCATAAAACAACACGATAGTTAGGGGGCCGTGAATCGACAATGATGAGCCTGCCGAACGAGCAGGGCTTAAGAGCCGCTAGCCGAAGTAGTTTCTCCAAGCCATCGCGACCGGCCTTCGACCTTCCGCTCTTGGCTTCGTCCGAGAAAAGGTACTCTTCCGCCAACTCCCACCCTTCACGATCTGTCACGTCCCGGCATTGCCTCAGTTGTTCCTCGATGAGGAGTCCCGCTAAAGGTCACCGGAATACCGCCCGCAGTGCGCGACCCATAGCTTCTTATTGTGTTCGTTGGGTACTGAAGGTCTCTAACCATGTCGTTTGTATTAACGCGGATGCCTGCCACATCCCTTCTGACCATGGATCGCGAAGTCGAGTTGCAGGACACGTATTCCGGTTGCGTTTGCCAGAGCCTCTTGTTTTCGGCTCCTTTCTGCACCGCTTGAAGCCTTCACGTCAATAAGATCCATCGTGCGCCTCCCGCGGGCGTGGAATATCTGAGGCGCCAGCCTTGCTCTGAAGTGGGAAAGGGCCGGCCTGAGCAGACACGCGGCGAGGGGCAGTATAACGAGGCGCATCACTGCACTCCTTGAAACTTCCCAAGCTTGACTGCACGTTCGGCCCGGTCGTAAAAGCTGACACTTTTGAAGTGTTGTGATGGCTTTCCGCCCGCGCAACAAATGAATCTTTCACTGTTCATCTGCGGACACTCATGTTCGCCTGCGAACACCTCCGCCGCCGGCCACTCCCCAAATCCCCGCCATTTCGGCCATTTCGGTTTGGCCCCCCAAGTGCTTTTATGCCATGCGATGGATATCTCACGCCCAGACCTCAAGCAGCAGAAGCGCCGCCGTACGGTGATTTTCTCAACCGCATGCGCCCTTGTGCTGGCAGTCGCCGCCTTCTTCGTTTTTCGGCTCAAGCCCGCAAATCCCACGGTCGATGGCCCTGTCTTTACCGACACCGTCAAGCGCGGCGCGTTTCTCCGCCAGGTACGAGGCCCCGGAACGCTCGTCCCACGCGAAGACCGCATCCGCCTTATCCCCGCCGAGACCGAGGCCACTGTCATTCGCATCCGGGTTCTGCCCGGCGCGCATGTGCATCCGGACACGGTCCTCATGGACCTCGTCGACCCGCAGGTCCAGCAGCAGATGCTAGACGCCCAGCTTCAACTCAAGGCCGCGCAGGCCGATCTGCTGAACGTCCGCGCTCGCCTTCAGAGCGACCTTATGACGCAGCGTGCCGGCGCGGCCACGGTCTCCGCCGACCACAACCAGGCCGCGCTGCAATCGCAAACCGACAAGAGCTTGTACGATCTGGGTGTCATCTCCGGTCTCACCTACTCGGCTAGCAAAGGGAAGGCGGATGAGCTCAACCAGCGCAACGAGATCGAGCGCCAGCGGTACGATCTGAATGAAAAGGCTATTAACACGCAGGTCGCCGTGCAGCAGACCAAGGTCGATCAGGCCCGCGCCATGCTGGCCCTCAAAGAAAAACAGCAGGCCGCGCTCAGTGTTCGCGCCGGTATCGATGGCGTGCTCGTCGATCTTCCCCACCAGGTTGGCGAGCATGTCGCGATCGGCACCACGCTTGCCAAGGTCGTCCAGCCCGACCAGCTCAAGGCCTCCCTCAAGATCGCCGAAACCCAGGCCCGCGACATCCAGATCGGCCAGCCTGCCGAGATCGACACTCACAACGGCGTCATTGCTGGCAAGGTCACACGCATCGATCCTGCCGTGCAGAACGGGACGGTGACCGTCGACGTAGAACTGGCAGGCAACTTGCCGCAAGGAGCACGTCCCGATCTTTCCGTCGACGGCACCATCGATCTGGACCGCCTGCAGGACGTCCTCTACATTGGCCGCCCCGCCGTGGGCAACGAGAACTCCACCATCTCGCTCTTTCGCGTCTCGGTTGACGGCAAATCCGCCACCCGCGTCCCCGTCCGTATCGGCCGCGCCTCCGTCAACAGCATCGAGGTTCTGTCCGGGCTCAACCCTGGCGACACCGTCATCCTCTCCGACATGTCCCGCTGGGACTCAACCGATCGCGTCCGCCTGCAGCAGTAAGTAAATCTAGAAACTTTCAGGAGTTATTCATGCCGGAACCATTGATTCAGATCGAGGCTCTCACCAAAATTTTTTATACCGATGATCTGGAGACCCATGCCCTTTCCGGCGTTCATCTCTCGATCGCACGTGGCGAGTACGTTGCCATGTCCGGTCCCTCCGGCTGCGGCAAGTCCACGCTTCTCTCGATCCTCGGCCTGCTCGACACGCCCACCGGCGGCGAGTACACGCTCAACGGCAAGCAGGTCGCGAACCTCAACTTTGCTGAGCGCTCGCGCATCCGCAACCAGGAGATAGGCTTCATCTTTCAGAGTTTCAATCTGATCGGCGATCTCACCGTCTTTGAGAATGTCGAGCTCCCCCTGACCTATCGCGCCGGCGTTGCTGCCGGGGAACGTAAGTCGCGTGTCGAAGCTGCACTCGAGCGTGTCGGCATGGCGTACCGCATGCGTCACTATCCCGCGCAGCTTTCGGGGGGTCAGCAGCAGCGCGTCGCTGTCGCCCGCGCCCTGGCTGGTTCACCTTCCATCCTGCTCGCCGATGAACCCACCGGTAACCTCGACAGCAAAAACGGCGAAGCTGTGATGAAGCTGCTCGCAGAGCTACATGGCGAGGGCTCCACCATCTGCATGGTGACCCACGACTCCCGCTTCGCCGCGCACGCACAGCGCCAGGTTCATCTGTTCGACGGCAAGGTCGTCGCCGAAGGCGAGCTCGCCACCCTTCTCAACGACCCCGCTCACAATCCCTCCACCGTCACTTCATCCGGAGACCAGGCATGACCGCCATTCTCAAACAGGTCTTCCGCAGCCTCCGCAAATCGCCCTCCTTCGCCTTTACCATCATCGTTACGCTGGCCATCGGCATCGGCATCAACAGCGCCATCTTCAGCGTGGTCGATAACGTCCTTCTGCGCCCGCTCGGCTATCACGATGCCGACCGCATCGTCGCCATCCGTACGCACTTCAACGATGAGAACCGCTCCATCCCACGCCTTGGCGGCGACGACTACACGGACCTCGCAACGCAGGTGCACGGCCTCCAGGCTACTGTTATCTACCAAGCCTTTGCAGACGGCATCCAGCTCCGCGGCGTATCCCTCTACGTCCCCATCGCGCAGGTCAGCGGTCGCTTTGGCGAAGTCATGGGCGTCGAGCCCATCGCCGGCCGCCTCTTTCACTCATCCGACAGCTCCCTTACCGCTGCACTCGTCAGCGCCTCCTTCGCCCGTGCTCACTTCGACTCGCCCGCTGCCGCGCTCAACCAGTCGATCACCTATAACGGCCAGGTCTTCTCCGTTGTCGGCGTGCTGCCGGATGGCTTCTCGTTTCCCGACAAGGCCGAGGTATGGTTCCAGCGTGTCGACAAGCCTCTAAATCACAACCGCACGTCCTACAACGACCACGTCATCGCCAAGCGCGCAGCCTCAACCTCGCCCGGGCAGCTCCAGGCAGAGCTCGCCACCTTCTCCGCAAATCTACGTCGCCAGTACCCCGAGAATCACAACAAGAGCATCGAAGGCGTGCCGCTGCAGATGCAGCTTGTCGGCCGCGTTCGTCCTACGCTGAATCTGCTGATGGCGGCGGTTGCGGTGGTGCTGCTCATCGTTTGCGCCAACATCACGCACCTGCAGCTTGTCCGCGCCACCCGCCAGCTTCGCGCCGTGTCTATCCGCACCGCGCTCGGTGCCTCCCGCGCACAGCTTGCGGCCTATGCCCTGATAGAAGCAGCGATCCTTGCGTTTGTCGGCGCGGTCCTTGCGCTCGTTTTCACTGTTCCCACCCTGCGCCTCCTCGTCCACCTTGCCCCTGCAAACACACCACGACTCGACGACATCCATCTCAACCTCGATGTACTGTTCTTCTCTTTTCTCATCGCTTTCGCCGTCATGGTCGTTGCCGCCTTGCTGCCGGTCTGGCGCTCCTGGCATGTCGATCCAGCCGCCGCCCTCCGCAGCGACAGCTCACGCGGCACCGAGTCGCGCAGTTCCCTCCGCCTGCGTAACGGTTTCATCGTTGCAGAGGTTGCCCTCACCCTTACGCTCTCCGTCTCGGCCATCCTACTCACCCGCCAGCTCATTGCGCAGTCCCGGCAGGATCTCGGCTTCGCCCCCGACACCCTGCTCACGCTCGACGCTCACGCCATCCTCACCACCCCCAGCCCGCAGGCCCGCGACAGTTCACCCGAGGCTCTCAACGCGCTCAAGCTGGCGGAAGATAACTTTGAGCAGGCCAAGCTCAACAAGCTCGACGCCACTCTCAACTCACTCGCCACCGTCCCCGGCGTGGACTCCGTCTCGGCTATCTCCGGAGCACCCATGGGCTTCGGCGGATCGAACGCCAGCTACGCCATCAAGGGTCGCCAGATCTTCGAAAACGGCGTCGATAACCTGCCCAACGCGGACGTCCGCCCCATCACGCCCAGCGTCTTCGACACACTCCGCATCCCGCTGCTCAAAGGCCGCACCCTCTCCACCCAGGACTCGTTCAAAGCCCCCACCGTCATCGTCATCAACCAGGCGCTCGCGCAGCTCTCCTTCCCTGGCGAAGACCCCATCGGCAAGCGCCTCATATGCGGCTATGACATGAACTCCGCCGACCTCTCTATCGTCGGTGTCGTCGCAGACATTCGGAGTGACTCTCCCGTCGCCGCACCCAACCCCACCATTTACCTCCCAATCGCGCAGCACCCCAACAACGCTGCGGACATGCAGATTCTCGTACGCACCCGCCTCGCACCCGCGACCATGGCCGAGACACTGCGTACCCACCTCCTGCGCTCCCATCCGGACGTCGCGGTCAAAGCAACGACCATGCGCGAAAACGTCGGCGTCATGCAACAGTCCGAGCAGTTCCGCACCACGCTCTTCACCCTCTTCGCCGCAGTCTCTATCCTGCTCGCCGCCATCGGCATGTACGGCGTCACCGCGTACACGGTGGCCCTACGCCGCTTTGAGTTTGGCCTCCGCGTTGCCCTCGGAGCCAACCGCACGCAGCTTTTCACCATGGTGCTTCGCAGCGGACTGACCGTCGCCTTCGTCGGTGTAGCCGTCGGCACCATTTTGTCGCTCAGCCTGCAACGCATCCTTGGTTCAATCGTGGGCAAGCTCCCCGCCTTCGATGCCACGGCCTACGCGCTCGCTTCCCTTGCCGTGCTTCTCATCGCCCTCATCGCCACCCTCCTGCCCGCACGTCGCGCTGCCGGAGTCGACCCCATGACCGTTTTGCGTTCCGAGTGAACACGGCACCCGCCCGCCGCAAAGCACCGTACCCGTCGCAGTTACACAGGAGCTTTCGATGCCCATCTTGACTGATCTCGTGCAGGACGCACGCTTCACCGTCCGGCAGCTTCGCCGCAATCTCTTCTTCTCGATCACGGTCATCCTTACGATAGCGCTGGCCATGGGCGCCGCCGCCGCCATGACCGGCGTCCTTCGCGCCACGCTCCTGACTTCACTCCCTTATCCCCACTCCGAGCAACTGGTCGAGCTGGGCGACCACAACCTGCGCGGATTCAAGGATGCGGGTCTTATGGCGGTGCCACGCCTCTTCGATCTCGAAGATGCACAGCAGGCAAGCCGAGTCTTTTCGAGCCTCGGCTTCTTTTACTACGATGAATCTCCGCTTATTTTCCAAGGTCATGCCCCAATCCGCGTCTCTGCCGTTGCCGCCTCGGGTTCTTTCTTCAGCACGCTCGGCACGCATCCCCTCCTTGGCCGTACCCTTACCCCGGCTGACGACGTCCCAAAGGGTCCCCAGACCGCCGTCCTGAGCTACCAACTCTGGCAGTCGGCTTTTGCCGCCGACCCATCCATCGTGGGCCGCACTGTCCGCCTCGGTACCGCGCAGGCCACCATTGTAGGCGTCATGCCCCAAGGCTTCGACCTGCCCGCCGGCACTGAATTGTGGCATCCCACGCAAATGTCGCGCGGCAGCTTGGGACCTTATCGCGGAGACGGCCTCCGCTTCGTACAAGCCTATGCTCGTCTCGCGGAGGGTCAGACCCTCGCCTCCGCAAACCGGGGGACTGCGCTAGTCGCAGACCGTCTCGCCAGGCTGTACCCGCAAAGCGACTCCGCCTGGGGCTTCTCGATCGTCGGCCTGCGCGAAAGTCTCTTCGGCGATTTTCGCCATGCCCTCGTGCTGCTGGCCGTCGCCGTCCTGCTTGTGCTGCTGGTAGCGGCGGTCAACGTGGCGGGTTTGCAGTTGTCGCGCAACATGGTCCGCCAGCCGGAGTTTGAAATCCGCAGCGCCCTTGGCATCACACGCGCCCGCCTCGTGCAGCAGTTGCTTACGGAGAGCATTCTCCTGGTCGCAGCCGGCAGCATCGCCGGCGTCAGCCTGGCCGCCGTCATGCTGCGTATACTCGCGACCCGTATACCTGCCGCCCTCCTGCGCGTGCAAAAGCCCCACGTCGATCTATACGTCCTGGCCGTTTCGCTGGGGTGCGCGCTCGCTGTCGGTGTTCTCACCGGCCTGCTTCCAGCCCTGCGCTCGGTTCGCACGCCACCGGCTGCCACGGCCCGCACCGTCGCCGCAGGATCGCGCCGTCTGGGCAGTAGCTTCATAGCGCTGCAAATCGCACTGGCCCTGATCCTGCTCACTCTGTCGGCATCCGTTCTACAGGGTCTCTACGCGCTCGTCCATACCCCTCTGGGCTACCAGCCCGAGCAGCTTCAGACCTTCACTGTCGATCTCCCCTGGGGTGCGGAACCCGCGCAGTCACATCGCTTCTACGCCGAGGTAGAGAGCTCACTTGCCGCTATGCCCGGCGTCTCCGGGGCCGGCGCAATTACCGCCATGCCTTTACAGCTGTTCAGCGCCCATACCAAATACGACATCGCCGGCCAGCCGCCCACGCCCCTGCACGACGCCGTCGTTGCAGAAGCGCGCAGTTTCAGCGCCGGCTACCTCCACACCCTCGGCATTCCCCTGCTCGCGGGCCGCAACTTCACCGGACAGGATAGCCAGCCCCACGCGCCGCCCGTCCTCCTGATCAACCAGACTTTGGCCCGTCGCTATTTCCCCAATGGTGACGCGGTTGGCAAGCGCCTCAACTACGACAAGGTCTCGAGCGAAATCATCGGCATCGTCGGCGATGTGCACGGCACCGGTGGCCAGCTCTCCGCTCCGCCCCAGCCAGAGGCATACAGCCCTGAGGGCGGTGCGTGGCCGCACATGAACTTCGCAATCCGCACGCAGCTTCCTGCCGCATCGCTGGAACCTTCCATTCGCCGCATGGTGCTCTCGCTGAACTCTTCCTCTTCGCTCGGACACTTCGTCCCTCTCTCCGATCGTCTCGACCGCTCGCTTGCACAACCGCGCCTCAACGCGACGCTGCTCACCTCCTTTGCCGTGCTTTCCCTGCTTCTGGTGGTGATCGGCGTCTATGGACTCGTCGCATTCCATGTTTCGCAGCGAACCCGTGAGCT
Source organism: Rhodanobacteraceae bacterium (assembly GCA_043749265.1). Taxonomy (GTDB): domain Bacteria; phylum Acidobacteriota; class Terriglobia; order Terriglobales; family Acidobacteriaceae; genus Edaphobacter. The sequence goes on from JAYVDT010000030.1 coordinate 11,865, forward strand.
TGGCTTGCGCATTGCGCTTGGCTCAACCCGTGCGGGTGTTCTCACGCTCCTGCTTGGCGAGTCCGTCCGCATCCTGCTGGTCGGCCTCGCGCTCGGGTTGGCAGGCAGCTTCTTTGCGCACCGGCTGATCGCCGCTAACCTTCCAGACGTCCAGGCCTACAGCCTTCCACTGATGCTGGTGCCCGCCGCCATCCTTGCCGCTGCTGTTGTTCTTTCCACCTTCGTTCCTGCCCGCCGTGCTTCGCGGCTTGACCCCATGCAGGCGCTCAAGTCCGCCTAGACCACCTCGTCCAAAGGAGCCACAATGACCACTTTGATCGAAAGTTTTACCCAGGACCTGCGATTCGCATTCCGACAGCTCCGCAAGCGTCTCTCCTTTACCGTCATGGTCGTGGTCACGCTTGCTCTCGGCATCGGGGCTGCTACTGCCGTCTTCTCACTTGTCGATAACATCCTCCTGCACCCGCTCCCGTTTGCTCAGCCCGCCCGCATCGTCGCCCTCCAGTCCATCGAAACACCCCGCGCCGGCACCCCCACCGTTACCGCCGCTCTGGGCTCCAACATCTCCTACCCCAACTTCTTCGATTGGCGCGAACGCGCTCGCAGCTTCCAGTACCTCGCTTCCTGGCAGGCCCAAAGCTTCACCCTCACTCCTTCTCATGCCCCCGCGCGCCGCATGGATGGCCTGGCCGTATCTTCTGATTTCTTCCGCGTTCTAGGCGTCGCACCAGCTCTCGGCCGAGACTTTATCCGCTCAGAAGAGCAGGCCGGCACGCGGTCCGCCCTCATCAGCCACGCTCTCTGGCAATCCGAACTCGATTCCAGCCCCGCAGCCATCGGTCGCACCATCCAACTCTCCGACGAAACCTACACCGTCGTCGGCGTCCTCCCGACCGGCTTCGCCTTTCCCAACGCCCCCGACGCCGGCGCCTTCATCACCCCGTCTCTGGCTATGGAAGGCAAGAATCCTTCCGGCAGGCAGCGCGGCTGGAGCCAGCTTGACGTTATCGGACGCCTCGCCCCCGGCTTCAGTAACGCCCAGGCAGCTGCCGAGATGCAGGTCATTCAACACGACCTTACCAAGCAATACCCCGCCGAAGATGCCCGCATCGCCGGGGTAAGTCTTACTCCGCTGCTCCAGGACCTTACCGGCGACGTCCGGCGACCGCTCCTGATCCTCTTCGCCGCCGTTGGCTTCCTGCTGCTCATCGCCTGCGCCAACGTAGCCGGTCTCCTCCTCACCCGCACCGCCCAGCGCCGCGGAGAGCTTGCGCTTCGCTCTGCCCTGGGCGCCACCCGCCTGCAAATCATCCGGCAGCTGCTCATCGAATCCCTTACTCTCTCCATCCTCGGCGGCCTCGCTGGTTTTGCCCTGGCTACCCTCACCCTGCGTCTCGCCCCGCAGTTCCTGCCTGCAGATCTTCCCCGCCTCAACGAGCTCTCGCTGAATCCCCGCGTCGCCTTCTTCGCCTTTGCTGCCTCCGTCCTCACCGGTCTCCTCTTCGGGGTCCTCCCTGCCTGGCGCAGCTCCCGCACCAACCCCGCCCTTGCCCTGCGCGATTCCGCCCGGTCCAGCACCGCAGGCCGCGGCCACAACCGCCTCCAGGCCACCCTCGTCATCGTCGAAACGGCCCTCTCGCTCATGCTCCTGATCGGGGCCGGTCTCCTTATCCGCAGCTTCGACAAGCTCCTTTCAGTAGACCCCGGCTTCGACGCTACCCACCTCATCACCTTCCGAGTTGGCATGCCGCCCAAGCGTTTCCGGGACGACCGCCTGCTCCGCCTCGCCGATCAGCTCCAGGCCCGCTTCGCCGCCGTCCCCGGCGTCGAGGCCTCCACCTATGCCTACCCAGTACCGCTCACCAACGGCAACATCATGATCAGCTTCTCCATCGATGGCCAGCCCACCACCCCCGGTAATTCCCCGAGCGCCCGCGTCGGCCTCGGCTCGCCCAACTTCTTCTCGACCCTAAAAATCCCACTCCTTCGCGGTCGTTTCTTCGCAGATTCCGACAACGACCACGGATCCCCCGTCATCATCGTCAACCAGGCCTTCGCCAACCAGTACTTCCCCGGACAGAATCCCATTGGCAAACGCATCACCTCCGATCTCTCCGCCTCCGACAAGCACCAGTCCCGCGAGATCGTCGGCATCGTTGGCAACACCACCCGCGCTACCCTTGCCGAGGCCCCCACCCCCGAGTACTTCCTTCCCTTCGCCCAGATCCCCGTCGGTCCCCCCACCTTTGCTCTCCGCGTCCAGGGCGACCCCGCCACCTACGAGCAAACCATCCGAACCCTCGTCGCCCAGCAGGACTCCTCCCTCCCCGTCTACCAGGTCCGCACCAACCTCCTTACCCGTTCCACCGCCCAGCAGCGCTTCCAGACAATCCTCCTCACCGCCTTCGCCATCATCGCCCTCCTCCTCGCCGCCGTCGGCCTGTACGCCGTCCTCAGCTATATGGTCACGCAACGCACGCTGGAACTGGGCCTTCGCATGGCCCTCGGCGCGAGCCGTTTCGATGTCCTCTCGCTCATCCTCCGTCGCGGCATCACGCTCTGCGCCGCCGGTCTGGTCCTGGGTCTCGCCGCTTCCGGCGCTCTAGCCCACTACCTCACCAGTCTCCTCTTCCATACCCCGGCACTCGACACCCTGACCTTCCTGTCTACCACCGCCCTCATGCTCCTTATCTCGCTGGCCGCCTGCCTTATCCCGTCAGCGCGAGCCGCTCAACTGCAACCCATGCAAGCCCTTCGCGCCGATTAGCTGAACCAGAAATCCGGGTGGCTCCGAACCATCCCAACCCCAACGGAGAAAACCCAAATGAAAACCATGCTCTCCACTCTGATTCAGGACCTGCATTTCGCCGTACGCCAGCTTCGCCGCTCGCCGGCCTTCGCGTTTGTCGCCATGGCCACGTTGGCCCTCGCTATCGGCGTCTCCACCGCCATATTCAGCGTGCTCGACGCGACCATTGTCCGCCCGCTGCCTTTTAATCATCCGGACTCCATCGTCGCGCTTCGGACCTCGTCGCCGCAGGGCTACGGCCAGCCTGCCTCCTGGGCTCAGTACCTCGACTGGCGCAGGGACAATACCTCCTTCACTGCCCTCGCCGGCTACCTCCCCGGCTCCGCCAATCTGGAGTCCGACTCCGGTGCCACACCCATCCGCACCGTGGAAGGCACGGACAATTTCTTTGACGTCTTTGCCGTACAGCCTTACCTCGGACGCACCTTCCGCCTCGGCGAAGATCAGCCCGGTCACAACGACATCGTCGTCCTCTCCTACGAGCTCTGGCTCCAGACCTTCGGCGGAAACAAAAATATCATCGGCACCAGCGTCCGCGTCGACGGCACGCCGAGCACCGTCATCGGCGTCATGCCCGCCGGCTTCCGCTACCCGCTCTCGGTCACCGACGCTCTCTACCGCCCGATGCACCTCGCCGCCACGCGCACCGCCAACCGCGGGCAACACTTCCTCCCCACTATCGGCCGGCTCAAGCCCGCTATCACCCAAGCGCAAGCCCAGGCAGACATGGCCCACGTCTTCGGGAACCTTGCGCGCGCTTATCCGGACGAAGCAGGCCGCGGCATCAAGCTCGTCTCCGTCGCCGAGGCCTCGCTCGGTAAGACCGCCGGCCCGCTCCGCGCACTCACCCTCTCCGTCTTCGGCGTGCTCATCATCGGCTGCGTCAACATCGCCGGCCTGCTGCTTGCCCGTGGCGTTCGCCGCCAGCGTGAGATCGGTCTCCGCGCCGCCATCGGCGCCGGCCGCGGACGCCTGGTGCGCCAGCTCCTGACGGAGTCCGCCGTGCTTTCGCTTGCCGGTGCAGTTGCCGGTGTCGCCGTGGCTGCGACCCTGCTCCAACTCATCCGCCAACTCCTTATCCACTCTCTCGCACGCGGCGCAGATGTCACGCTGAACCTGCCCGTGCTTGCCGCGACCATCTTCATCGCGCTACTCACTGGCCTTGCCGCCGGCGCTCTACCCGCGTTACAGTCGTCCCGTGTCGCGCCTGCGCTGGCTCTGCGCTCCGGCGGCTCCGCAGGTTCCAGCCGTTCGCAGAACCGTCTCCGCTCCGGCCTCATCGCCGTGCAGATCGCCATTGCCCTCACGCTGCTCGTCTGTTCCGGCCTACTCCTGCGCAACCTCTCGAACCTCCGCTCCACCGCGCTCGGCTTCGACCCTGCCCCGCTGCTCACCGAACAGGTCTCCCTCACATCCGCCACCTACGCCAAGCGCGATATCTTCGTCAGCTTTTACACGCCGCTGATCGAGCGCATCCGCGCCATCCCCGGCGTCGCCAACGCCGGCGTTATCAATCTCCTGCCCATTCAGGATTACGGCTCCAACGGCGATATGCACATCGTCGGCCAGCCCCCCATCCCGCCCGGCCAGGAGCGCCTCGCGGAAATACGCACCGTAGTTCCCGGCACGCTTGAGACGATAGGCGCGCACCTGATCAGCGGCCGTACCCTCTCGGACGCGCTCGACCGCCCCGGCGCACCCCTCAACGTCGTCGTCAACGAGGCCTTCGTCCACAAATTCTTCTCCAACGGAGACGACGCCGTAGGTCACCAGATTGACTGGGGCGACCAGAAAGTCAACATCGTCGGCGTCCTTTCCAACCTTCGCCAGGATCTCACTCAGGCCCCCATGGCCGAGTTCGACATCTCCGCCGCCCAGATGCCCGCGGAGTACGCCGCCAGCGAGCTTCTCAACATGAGTCTCGTCGTCCGCACCACCTCCAACGACCCCTCCTCCGTCATCAACGCAGTCCGCCAGGCCATGCACCAGGTCGACCCCACCGTCCCCTTCCGCGCGCCCCTCACCATGAACCAGGTCGTCGCCGAAACCCTCACCTTCCAGCGCCTTGAATCCTGGCTCTTCGGCATCTTCGCCGCGCTCGCCCTCACGCTCTCGCTCGTCGGCATCTACGGCATGGTCCACCATGAGGTAGAGCTTCGCACCCGCGATATTGGCGTCCGCATGGCCCTTGGCAGCACCCGTGGCCGCGTCATGCGCGAGATCCTCCAGCGCGTCGCAGTCCTGATGCTCATCGGCGTCTCCGCCGGCTGGCTCCTCACGCTTGCACTGAAACGCACGCTCTCCTCCGTGCTGGAGCTGCAGGCTCTCTCGAATATTGGTCTCCTCCTCGGCCTCACCCTCGCGCTCGTCCTGTTCGGCATCGCCGCCAGTCTTCTGCCGGCACGCCGTGCCGCTTCCATCGAACCCACCCAGGCCCTCCGCGCAGAATAAGGACCCCACACCCATGAACAACTTCCTTTCAAGCCTCTCGCAGGATCTCCGCTTCGCTCTTCGCCAGCTTCGTCGCGCACCCGGTTTCGCCCTCACGGCTGTCCTCACACTTGCTCTCGGCATCGGCGCCAACACGGCCATCTTCTCGCTCCTCGACCAGGCCCTCCTGCGTTCGCTCCCCGTCCACGATCCGCACTCGCTCGTCGTCCTGCGCTCCTCCACCGCCGTTTGGAACGGCGGCACCACCAGCTTCGGCGGCGACCCTAACGACTACTTCTCCTACCCCATGTACAAGGACCTCCGAGATCAGAACCAGGTCCTCTCCGGCCTCATCGTCACGACCGCCGCCAACACCGGCTTCAGCCGTGGCACCAGCTCCCAGGTCGTCGATACAGAAGTCGTCTCCGGTAACTACTTCTCCGTCCTCGGCGTCCAGCCCGCGCTCGGCCGCCTCTTCACCAACGCAGACGACGCTGCCGACGGTGCCAACCCTCTCACCATCCTCTCCTTCGATTTCTGGCGCACCCAGCTCGCCGCCGAACCCAACATCATCGGCACCACTGTCCATCTCAACGGCAAGCCCTTCCAGGTTATCGGCGTCGCCGCCCCCACCTTCCATTCCGCCGTCTGGGGTCAGACGCCTTCCATCTTCGTCACAATCTCCATGCGCGACAGTGTCACCGGCCACTTCCTGCCGATTACCGATCGCCGTTCCCGCTGGCTCAACATCATCGGACGCGTCAAGCCCGGCCTCACCCTCGCGCAGGCTGAGGCCGGCATCAACCCGCTCTGGCACGCACTCCGCGCCGATGAACTCAAAACCAGCACCAACAAATCTCCCCGCTTCATCGTCGGTTTCCTCACCAAAAATCAGCTCCTGCTCCGCCCCGGCGCGCGAGGCTTCTCCTACACCCGCGCAGATCTCCAGACGCCCTTCTACGCCGTCATGGCGATGGCCGTCCTGGTCCTGCTGATCTCCGCCGTCAACGTCGCCAGCCTGCTCCTCGTTCGCTCCGCCGGACGCATCCGCGAGTTCTCTCTGCGCGCCGCACTCGGAGCCCGCTCCAGCCGCGTAATTGCCCAACTTCTGCTCGAAGGTCTGTTGATCGGCCTGGCCGGTGGAGCCGTTGGACTGCTACTCGCCCCGCTTGCCCTCCGCGTCCTCGTCAACCGCCTCTCCAACCCCGATTCCGTCTCCCCCTGGTCGGCCTCCGTCGATACCCGCGTCCTGGCCTTCAACTTCGCCATCGCCGTCGCCGTCTCGCTCTTCTTCTCGCTTGCACCCGCGCTCCAGCTTCGTAAGTTGAGCATCCACTCAACACTCCGCGAAAGCTCCTCCATCGGCGTAGGAGCCATGCTCAGCCTGCGACGTGTCGTCGTCTGCCTGCAGATCGGGCTCTCCGTTATCCTCCTCATCGCCTCTGGCCTCTTCCTCCGCACCATGCAGCACCTGCGCGCGGTCGATGTCGGCTTCAACACCGCCAACCTCGCCAGCTTCGACTTGGACCCCACCCTCGCCGGCTACAAGGTCGCCCAGATGCCCGCGCTCCACGAGCGAATCCTCGCCACGCTCGCGCAGATTCCCGGCGTTACCGGCGTAACCGCCACCAACGATAGTGAGCTCGCAAACAACCACGCCACCGCCAACGTCACCGTCGCCGGCTACATTGCCCCGCCGGAAGACAACTTCGTCGTGGAGATCCCTGCCGTCACGGAAAACTACTTCCAAGTCATGGGCATGCCCATGCTCACCGGCCGCTCCCTCACCTCTACCGACAACCTCGATCACCCCAAGGTCACCGTCGTCAACGCGGCCTTCGCCAGCCACTTCTGCGGTTTGCCCCAGTCCTGCATCGGCCGGCGCCTGGGCCTCGGCGGAGGCGACAAAACCAAGCTCGAAATCGAAATCGTCGGCGTCGTTCGCGACGCGCACCACTACGGCGTGCGCGACCAGCCCGTTGCGACCATGTTCCTTCCCGTCCGTCAAATCCCCAACTCTGCCGATCTCAACTATTACCTCCGCAGCTACGGCGACCCGGCCCAGACCCTCTTGGCCGTCCGCTCCGCCCTACGCCAGGTCGACCCCGGCCTGGCCCCTACCGCGCTCCGCACCATGGGGGGTCAGATCGACCAGAACCTCCAGAACGAGCGTCTCATCGCGCTCCTCGCCCTTTCCTTCGGCGCGCTCGCCACGCTGCTCGCCGGTATCGGACTCTACGGAGTCCTCGCCTACTCAACCGCGCAGCGCACCCGCGAGATTGGCATCCGCATGGCCCTCGGCTCCTCGCGCATCGCCGTCTCGTCGCTCATCCTTAAAGACGTCCTGCGGCTCGCGGCCCTCGGCGTCGTTCTCGCCATACCCGTAGCGCTCGGCCTCGGCCGCCTCATCCGCGCCCAGCTCTTCGACGTCACCCCCGCCGACCCTGTCATCCTGGTTTCCGTCGTCGCCATCATCACCGCCGTAGCCTTCCTGGCGGCCCTCCTTCCTGCCCGCCGCGCCGCTGCGGTAGAGCCCACCATCGCACTCAGAACCGAATAACCAACAACCACGAACCAACAACACAAAAGGGCCCCTATGATCTCCCTGAATCATCTCGATCGTACCGTCAAAGCCGGCCACGCCGAGCTCTTCCTTCTGCGTAACATCAACCTCGCCATCGCACCCGGTGAGTTCGTCACCATCATGGGTCCATCTGGCGCGGGCAAGTCGACACTGCTGAATATCCTCTCCATGCTCGACGACGCTTGGCGCGGCGAGTTCTTCTTTGAAGACACACCCGTCCACACGCTCGCCCGTAAGCAGCGGGCCGAGCTCGCACGTCGCAGCATTGGCATGGTCTTCCAGAGTTACCACCTTCTCGACGACCTTACCGTGGCCGAAAACATCGAACTTCCCCTCACCTACAAAGACCTCTCCAAAGCCGAGCGTCAATCCCTCGTTGCCGACACGCTCGACCGCTTCAGCATCGTGGGCAAGAAGGATCTCTTTCCCTCGCAACTCAGCGGGGGCCAGCAGCAGTTGGTGGGCATCGCACGCGCCGTCATCCACCGGCCCGCGTTGCTTCTCGCGGATGAGCCTACCGGCAACCTTCATTCTGGCCAGGCCGACGAAATCATGCAGCT
>JAYVDT010000031.1:0-2111 GCA_043749265.1 Rhodanobacteraceae bacterium
AGGAGTGGTGGTGGGTTGATCAAGGGGGTGGTGCCGGCGGATGAGCGGCGAGTGAGTGACCTGCTGCAGGCAGTGAAGGTGGGGAGTGCGGATAGTTTGGTGGCAGTGGCTGAACCGACTTACCTCACCCAAACGAGCCAAAAACGCTCGCCAGAGACCCCGTATGGCATTAATGCCGCGATGAATGGGGCAAGCAGGTTGGGGCTGAGAGAAACCCAGGTCCCAGGCGCGAGACCAGGCGCACCCGGTTCTGTGGTGGCTCCGGCTACGCCGCCGATTGTGATTGGTAAAGATCTGGCCGAGACTTTAGGGGCGACGGTTGGGGATTCGGTGCTGGTGACGAGCCCGCAGGGAGATCTGACGCCGCTGGGTTTAGTGCCTCGGTATCAGCGGTTTCAGGTGGTAGGAGTGTTTGCTTCGGGGTTCTATCAATACGACTCCAGCTATGCGTTTACGCGGTTGGCGGATGCGCAAAGGCTATTTAGTGAGCCGGATTTGATCTCGGTGATCAGCTTCAAGGTGGATGACCTTTATCGAGCGAAGGAGATTGGGGCGGAGATTGAAAAGGCAGCGGGGGAGGGGTTCCAGGCTACGAACTGGATGGAGCAGAATCGGGAGCTGTTCCGAGCTTTGAAGCTGGAGCAGATCGTTACGTTTATTGTGCTGGCGTTGATTGTTTGTGTGGCGGCTTTGAATATTTTGATCGCGCTGACCATGATGGTGATGGAAAAGACCAAGGATATTGCTGTGATGATGAGCTTTGGGGTGACGGCTGCGCAGATTCGGCGAGTGTTTCTGCTGCAGGGATTGCTGATCAGCCTGATTGGGACGGTGATCGGGCTGGTGGTAGGGTACGGGGTGAGTTGGGCGGGAGGGCACTACCAGTTCATTCGGCTGGACGCTTCGGTGTATTCGATTGACTACCTGCCCTTTGCGCCGAAGATTGTCGATGCTTTGATTGTGGCAGCGGTTAGCCTGGGCGTGAGCGCGCTGGCTACGCTGTATCCAAGTGCGAGTGCGGCGAGAGTTTTGCCGGCGGAGGCGTTGCGTTATGAGTGAAGTGCAGAGATTGAAATATGCAGAGCTTGCGCCGCAAGGTATGGCGGCGCTGTCCGCGGTGGAACACTATCTCAATACCGCGTCGATGGTGAAGCCGGTTTTGCTGGAGTTAGTGCGGCTGCGGGCTTCGTTGATGAATGGATGCGAGTACTGCGTTGGGCTGCATAGCCATGAACTACGCAAGCACAATGAACCGGTTGAGCGGATTATTGCGGTGGCGCGGTGGCGAGAAAGCGATGTCTTCACAGAGCAGGAACGGGCGGCACTGCAGTGGGCGGAGGTCGTTACGGATATCCAGGAGGGGCATGCGTCCGAAGAAGAGTTCGCGGCGCTGCGAGTGCATTTTTCCGAGGAAGAGGTGGTGAACCTGACATTGGCGATTTCAAGCATCAATGCCTGGAACCGGATGGCGATTGCATTTCGTCCGTCGTGGAATGGGCCTGGTTCCCCCTTTGCTGTCGGCGAGGTGAAAGCTTAGTGGGGGCGGAGGTTCGGGCGGAAGGGCTGAGGAAGGCCTATGCGGGCAAGGGCATGGGACATGGGGAACTAGAGCTGTTTCGTGGGCTCAACTTTACGGTGGCGGCGGGGGAGATGGTCGCGATTGTGGGGCAGAGTGGCGCGGGTAAAAGCTCGCTGCTCCATTTGCTGGCAGCGCTGGATCGGCCTACGAGTGGCGAAGTCTGGGTGGGTGGGACCAAGCTAAGTGGGCTGAACGGGAGGCAGGCTGCGGAATTTCGGAACCGGGAGGTTGGGTATGTGTGGCAGTTCCACTACCTGATGCCGGAGTTTACGGCAGTAGAGAATGTAGCGATGCCGCTGCTGGCGCGGGGAGTGGGGCGGGTCTCAGCGTTGGCTGCTGCAACGCGATGGCTTGGAGAGGTTGGGCTTGCGGATCGGGCGGAGCATCGGTCAGGGGAGTTGAGCGGTGGGGAGCAGCAGCGGGTGTCGCTGGCGAGGGCGCTGGTGACGGAGCCGAAGGTGCTGCTGGCGGATGAGCCTACCGGAGATCTGGATGGGCGGACTTCCGAGGCGGTATTTGGATTGCTGCAGGG
>JAYVDT010000032.1:0-2109 GCA_043749265.1 Rhodanobacteraceae bacterium
GTAAAGGTGCCGGGACCTTCGTGCGCGTCTGCCTGGGAGCGGAGATAAATACGGCCGATGAGAAAGCCGGACAAGAGGAAAAAGAGATCGACGCCCACACCGAGAGTTTCGAATGCGGAGACTCCGTGCGAGAAGAAAACCATCGAAATGGCGAGGGCTCTGAGCAGATCGAGGCCGAAGTTACGTTTGGCATTCATCGATCTCCTAATTTTAGCGCACGAGGTTGTGGATGGCTGTCTGACGGATGGCGGATTGTTGGCCTGGTGCTGCGGATGCGATAGGCTGGTCGCGCAGGCTGAAAGTGGGATCATAAAGATGATGGATAGAAGAAGTTTCGTGAAGGCAGGTAGTGCTGCATCGGGAATGGTTGCGTGCGGTTGGGGCCGGCTGGCGGCTGCTGCACAGACAAGCCTGCGCGCGGGCATTCAGCTTTATGCGGTACGGGAGCCGCTGGCGGCGGATGCGCCGGGAACCTTGAAGGCGCTGCACACAATTGGATTTCGCGAGGTGGAGTCGGCTGGGACGGCGGGACATTCGCCGGCTGATTTTCGCAAGCTTGTGGCGGATGCCGGGCTCGCAATGCCCAGCGCGCATCTGGAGTTTCGGATGGAAAATGACATTGCCCCACTGCTTGCGGAGGGGAATGCGCTGGGCGTGGAGTATGCAGTGAGCTCATTTTTGCGACAGTTGAACGACCCGGGGCGGATGAGCCTTTCAAATACCAAGGTGCAGCAGCCAGCGTTGCCGGCTTTCGGAGTTGAAGGCTTTAAGCGGATGGCAGCTCGGATGAATCAGATTGGGCATGCGGCGAATGCGGCGGGTTTAAAGTATGCGTATCACAACCATAACCTCGAGTTTGAGAAGCTGCCGGATGGGTCCCTGGGGTACGATCTGCTGCTGCGCGAGACGGATGCTGAGCTGGTGAAGTTCGAGGTGGACTGTGGCTGGATGGTCGCGGGGGGTGGCAGCCCGGTTGCGTATTTCAAAAAGTATCCTGGTAGATTCCGAATGATCCACGTCAAGGACTTTCAGCCGATGGCGCACCCGACGTCCGACCTGGTGGGCCCTGAGAGGCCAAAGGGAGTGGAACTGGGACGCGGCTTTATCGACTACAAGCCAATCTTTGCGGCCAGCAAAGCGGCGGGAATCGAACATGCGTTTGCCGAGCAGGAGGCGCCTTACACGCGGCCACAACTGGAGTCGGCGAAGGTGAGCTACGATTATCTACGGCAGGTTTCTTAGAGCCCGGCAGGGCGGCAGAAGCTTTGCATGAGCCGCGAGGTTTGTAGGATGGCGCCATGGCAAATGAGTTAGAAGATCCGAGGACATACTTCGCGGCCGAGAGAACGTTTCTGGCCTGGATTCGTACGGGGCTTGGACTAATGGGCGTCGGTTTTGCGGTGTCGCGATTTGGCCTGTTTCTACGCGAACTGGGACAGAGCCAGATGCACCTGCCGGTGCATTCGACAGGGTTCTCGCTCTACTCCGGCGTGGCGCTGGTTGGGCTTGGCGTGCTGGTAAATGTAGGTGCAGTGGTGCATCACATTCAAACAGTGAAGGAACTTAGGACAGGGACGTGGGTGGCTGGCAGGGTTTCGCGGAACGGAGTTGTGCTCGGGCTGGTTCTCTGCGGTGGAGGGCTGGTGATGGTGGCTTACCTTTTATTGCTGCGTTAGAGTTGGGCGGGCTACGGACGAGGACGGAGTAGGTTGAGGAAGGCCTCCGCGGTGGGGGCGGCGTTGATGACGTCGTCTTTGGTGAGCCAGGCGCGGCGAAGCTGGATGATGCCGTGCTGCATATGGTCAAGCTCGTCGAGCGCGTGGGCGTCGGTGTTGATGCTGATCTTGCATCCCAGACTTTTGGCTAGGCGCATGTTGGGTTCGGAGAGATCAGTGCGGGCTGGCGCGGCGTTGTGTTCAACCGCGACACCGAGGGCCGCGGCGCGCTTGAAGATCTGCTCGAGATCAATCTTGTAGGGTTCGCGGCGGAGCAGCTTGCGGCCGGTGGGGTGCCCGAGGATGCGAACGAAGGGGTTGTCCAGAGCGCGGAGGACGCGGGCGGTTTGCTCGGGCTCGGGGAGGTCGAACTTGCTGTGAACGCTGGCGACGA
>JAYVDT010000033.1:0-2108 GCA_043749265.1 Rhodanobacteraceae bacterium
GGCCAAAAAGGTTTTGCCGATATCGGCGACCACCTTAAGGACGATATCCTGAAGCGTTACTTTTTGGCCGAGTCGTTGAAGCGAGCTAACTTCCGTGCCGAACTGGAGAACGAGCTGCACCGACATGGCGTGAAAGATGTCCACGAAGAAGGGACCACCGCAGGTACCCTCCACCGGACCTGGGGAGACCTGAAAGCCAAAGTCTTCGGCGCCAGCGACCACGAACTACTGGTCACCGCAGAGCAGGGCGAAGACGCCGCGAAGAAGGTCTACACCGACGCCCTCGCGCAGCAACTTCCGCTCCCTCTCCGCCAGCTCCTCTCGGAACAGAACGCCCACATCACGAATTCCCACGACTTTATCCGTAACCATCGCGATTCTACGGCGTCCAAGTAACTAGAACGCAACGACGATATGGGCGACCGGAGACTCTTTCTGGTCGCCCAATTTTTGCCTCATTCATCCATACTTTCACCCTGAAATGTGACTTCTCCTGTCGAGTGCAGCAAAAGGGTCTGCGTTCCCCCGATATCCTTTTCCTCCAACATCCGCAACCTCGACATGCCATAGTCCGCGCTATTTGTTTTAGAGCATGGCGATCGCCAGAACGCAAAATTACCGAAAGCTCCGCGGCTTCAGCCTCCGGTGTCAATTTTCTTGCTACCCACTCTGCAACGACTCCGCGTCACGGTGTCATGAAACAATTAGTTTCGAAAGAAGACGCTGCAGCCCGTCCAGAGCCCCCTGAATTGCCAATCGCACGCATCGCCTTAGCCATAATCTTCATCGTCGCTGGCACACTCCACTTCATCCTGACCCCGGTCTATCTCCGGATCATGCCCGCCTACCTGCCATCGCCCCGCCTGCTCATCCAAATCAGTGGCATCTGCGAGATTCTGGGCGGCGCAGGCCTCCTCCTCCCAGCAACCCAAAGATTCGCCGCCTGGGGCCTTATCGCGCTCCTCATCGCCGTCATACCCGCAAATATCCAGATGGCCCTGGACCACGCAAAATGGTCTAGCATCCCCGAATGGGTCCTCTGGGCCAGACTGCCGATGCAACTGCCTCTGATCTGGTGGGCCTGGCTCTATGCAAGGCGCTAGTAAGCCTGTACGAGTGGCACAATCGACGTCACCATCGCATTGATCTGAGACCGGGAAACGATAGGACGCTGCTCGGAGTTACCCGATGTCCAGGTCCTGAATTTCATATCATTTGCATTGAACAAAGAGAGTTCAACTAAGTAGGCCATGTTGGCAGTGTGGCTAAATTTGCATTTTTATGGCTAAGGTCTTTCGCAAAATAGAAGATGATCAGGTACATTGCCAGCAAATCTAGGCACCAGCCCATCCCTAGGCATACCAGGAGGGTGACGACTCTCTTCTGCAGACGTTCCATGTGTGTCACAGTAGCCACTGCCGTCTAGTAACCCTGTGTATGCAGGTAATAAATAAATGCCGCAGCCACAATGCAATAAATCCCAAACAGATACCACCGCCCGGATTCCAGCCACGCCGAAAGCCACTTTAGTGCCGCCAGGCCTGCCACAAAACTGAATAAAGCCCCCAGCAAGCTCGCCACAATCGACCCATGTAAGTCAATCGACGTACCCGCCGCCGTCGCCTCATGCGAAGCCTTCAGCAAACGCAAAGCTTCGCGGCCAATCACCGCCGGAGTCAGCACCACGGCCAGAGCAAAGGAGAACGTCTCGGCACTCTCACGAACCACGCCAGCCAGCATTCCAACCGAGATAGTCGCGCCCGAGCGGGAAAATCCGCGGAACGGAAGGCAAAGACCCTGCACGCCGCCGATAAGTCCAGCCTGCGTCATCGTGATCGCGGCACCTTCTCTACCGCGGCGGTCCAGTTGGGGCTTCCCGGGAATCGTGGCCGCAGCCAGATCCTTCCGGCGAGCCAGACCCGAGAACAAAATCAGCAGGCCCGCGCAGAACAACGCGATCGCCACGAGGTCAAGACGTCCGAACAACTGCTCGATCTCAGCCTTGCCAGCGCCTTTGAACATCGTCTTCTCGATGATCTTGATGATCGGGTAGCCGACGACGGCGGTTAGTGCCGTAGCGAGAATGACACGCGAGGCAGCAATCTTGA
>JAYVDT010000034.1:0-7252 GCA_043749265.1 Rhodanobacteraceae bacterium
TTCGATCAAGCCGCACACCGAGTTCAAGGGTGAGGTTTACGTTCTGAGCAAGGAAGAAGGCGGACGTCACACCCCATTCTTCAACGGCTACCGCCCCCAATTCTATTTCCGGACCACGGACGTGACGGGTTCGGCCAAGCTGCCAGCAGGCACGGAGATGTGCATGCCGGGCGATAACATCCAGCTTGAGATCACGCTGCACACGCCGGTTGCAATGGAAAAGGGTCTGCGCTTCGCCATTCGCGAAGGCGGCCGTACCGTCGGAGCAGGTACCATCTCCGAGATCCTCAAGTAGATTCAAGCAGCGACGAGAGCACGACACGGGTATCGGTGAACGGAAGTTCTACCGATACCCCTGGTTGGCGAAATCAGATAGGATACCGAGATGCGCGAAATTATTACACTGCAGTGCCCCGAGTGCAAAAACCGTAACTATTCCACGACGAAGAACAAAAAGACGACCACTGGCCGCCTGGAGTTCTCGAAGTTTTGCAATACGTGCCGCAAGCACACCGACCACAAGGAAACGAAGTAAGAGCTACCTTTCGTCGCGGGCGTCTTTTAGAGTCGCGCGGCTAGGGGGGAGTAAGCTCAACGGTTAAACTGTCGGTCTCCAAAACCGAACTTCTCGGTTCGAATCCGAGCTCCCCCGCCAGTTTCGTTTCAGGTTTTAGAACGCGAATCAGCAGCTAGAGGCAAGTGCAATGGCAAAGACGATGGCAGTGGTTGTGCAACCGAATACCGGGATGCAGCAGTTGAAATCCGGTCCTGCGCGCCTGGGTGAGTTTCTGAAGGATGTTCGTGCCGAGATGAAGAAGGTGATCACCCCTTCGCGCATCGAGGTTCAGACGACCACGACCGTCGTCATCATTACGGTCTTCATCTTTGCCACCTACTTCGCCATCGTGGATTACGGTGTGGGCCATCTGATGGACCTGCTTCTGAAGAAACTAGCGAAGTAGCAGCAGACACAGGGTCCCAACGAAGTTGCACGTTCGCATTCGGTTTGGATAGCGAGAAGAGGCTTACAGGATGGCGGAAGAGCAGATGAAACCGGACGAGTTGGGCGCACAGGCAGTTGTCCCGCCAGTTGAAGGCGAGCACCTAGCACCCCCGGCAAACGAAAACTTCAAGTGGTACATCATCCATGCGTACTCGGGCTTCGAGCGCAAGGTGAAGGAATCGCTTGAGAGTCGCATCCGCGCCTACAGCCTCGAAAACAAGATCGGTCGCATCGAAATTCCGCTGGAGCCGACCACCGAGCTTCGTAACGGTAAGAAAATTGTTATTGACCGCGTCTTCCTGCCGGGTTACGTCTTCATCGAGATGGATCTGGACAATGACCTCTGGCACGTCATCAAGAACACGCCGCGGGTCACTGGCTTTTTGGGAACAGGTGATTCTCCTGTCGCGCTGAGCGAGCAGGAGGTAGCGGGTATGTTGAACCGCGCCGATGTCTCCAAGGACAAGCCGACCATGAAGGTCAAGTTCGACAAGGGCGAACAGGTTCGCATCAATGAGGGTCCGTTTGCCAACTTCAATGGCGCGGTAGATGACATCAACGAAGACAAACAGACCCTCAAGGTCATGGTCAGCATCTTCGGTCGTTCGACCCCTGTAGAGATCGAGTTTTCAAAAGTCGACAAGATGGAGTAGTTGGCTTTTCAAAGATGTAGGAGTGGGAACTGCGCCGCCCGGCTAGCCGGGGCTTCTCGGAACAGAACCTTGTGAATCAGGCAATACTATTCCGCGAGTTGGACCGGCCCCGAGCTAATCCGTCGCAAGAAGCGTAGAGGAAACACGAAGATGGCACCGAAGAAAATTACTGGATACGTCAAGTTGCAAGTAATGGCCGGCAAGGCCACGCCTGCTCCCCCAATTGGTCCCGCGCTAGGTCAGGCGCAGGTCAACATCATGGAGTTCTGCAAGCAATTCAACGAGCGCACTAAAGAACCGTCCATGGCCGGCCTAACTATACCGGTTGTTATTACGGTTTACGGTGATCGCACGTTCAGCTTCATCACCAAGACCCCTCCGGCTGCTGTCCTGTTGAAGAAGGCCGCCGGCATCGAAAAGGGCTCCGGCACTCCGAACAAGGAGAAGAAGGGTAAAGTCACCGAAAAGCAGATTATGGAGATCGCAACCCAAAAAATGCCTGATCTGAATTCGACGACCGTGGAAGCTGCAGCAAGGAGCATCCGCGGGACCGCACGTTCGATGGGCATCGAAGTCATCGGTTAGATTTAGGGCTCATCTCCTGCTTCCAAGAGAGAGCGCAGAAGAAGAGGATTCGACCAAACGGTCAATCCGCTTGTTTTGCGCTTTTTCTTTTCACTCGCAAGCTGGTGGGAAGCAATGCAGAAAAAATAGCAATGCTCAGGTTGTCATTGGGGCCACAGACCAAAACCAGGCACGCTTGACGATCTGATTCAGCAGATGCGGGAGCATCTACGCGTATCCCAGGCGGAGGGTCTGGCCACTGCGATGGCGTCCACTGTCCTCAAATCCTAGGATCACAGGATCGTTGAGGTCTTTGAATGGGCACCGGGTGGGGTAGAGGTAGCGCATAAACGTTCTGCCTGTTGGCACTTTAGGCAAGATAAGCACCGCTTGCGAGATTGACCCATTGCAGATTCTTCCGGAGACGATCAGGTATTTGCTGCCTTTAGAAGAACTAGAGCTTTGGCCGACGAGGTTTGGCTGGCAAGGTATGCCGTGTGAGGTAGGCGGTCGCTGACTGAGCCAATGCGTTTCGCGTGAGAAGGGCATTCGTTGATCGAGGCGTGTGCGGTGAGGTTGGGTGCGAAGTCCAGGTCCGCAACCTGGCGGCATAATCTGCCGCCAAGTGGGGAAGTGCTCACGAACGAAGCTCAGGAACATTGGACGTGAGCACGATTTCAAGAAGAGGGGCCGCGCGGCGAAGAGGCTGCCTCAAGCTAGTGCGGCGCAGTAGGCCACGAGATCCAGGTCGCGTCCGATCTGATTCGATTGGGGGACAATCCGGAGGCGGTAGCTCGGTTTGGGGCGAAGACTCAAACAGCGAACAGTTATTCAGGATGCTGCAGACTCCCATGGCTCGAAACGCGACGTCGTGGCCATGCGCGACGCGGCTTGGTTGGGCGGTGATCCGGTCGTGGCCTATCGACCCCTGTGAGAGGATCGGAACTAAAAACGTTACTTGTAATGGCCCGCACATGTTCGCCATTTATTCGCCCACCGATAAGATAACCGTCTGCAGCTGGTGGGTCAAGTGAAATTATTCTGGTCCGGGAGTAGCGGCCTTATGGATTCCACTTGCGTCCGTAACTTGGAGTCGCAATTGAAATGCAATTTGGCGGGTAAGCTGAGCGCGTTTATTGACTCATTCACTACGATCATGCATACTTGGAGGGTTGCTTCAGGACTCCTTGAAGCGTCGGGCAGATGCTCGTGATATCGAACCACGCCGGTGCTAACAAATGCACATGCGGGTGGAAGATTACAAGAAAGAGTTCAAAACACCCATGGCAAAGAAAATTTCCAAGAATCTGGCGAAGGCGCGCGCGCTGGTTGAGCCCCGTCCCTACACGCTGATAGATGCAGTTCCATTGCTCCAGAAAGCTAAGTATGCGAAATTCGACGAGACCGTCGACTTGACCATGCGTCTTGGCGTTGACCCTCGCCACGCCGACCAGATGGTCCGAGGCACAGTCGTTCTCCCGCACGGCCTTGGCAAGTCCAAGATCGTTGCGGTCATCGCTTCCGGCGATAAGATCAAGGATGCCGAGCTTGCCGGCGCTGAGTTTTTTGGCGGCGAGGAACTTGTAGAGCGTATTCAAAAGGAAGGCTGGACGGCCTTCGACGCGCTTATCGCGACTCCCGACATGATGCGTTCGGTCGGACGTCTCGGCAAGGTGCTTGGACCTAAGGGCCTGATGCCTAACCCCAAGACCGGTACCGTAACCACCGACGTTGCGGCAGCGATCAAGGAGATTAAGGCGGGTAAGGTCGAGTTCCGCACGGACAAGACTGCCTTGGTTCACGTACCGGTTGGCAAGCTTTCGTTCGATTCGCAAAAGCTGATCGACAATGCGATGACCGTTATCACGAGTGTAATGAAGGCCAAGCCTTCCGCCGCCAAGGGTAAGTACATCAAGGGCATAACGCTCTCGTCGTCCATGGGCCCTGGCGTCCAGCTTGATAGCTCAGTTTCGGATCTGGCCGGCAAGGCCTAGTTTCTCTCTCTAAATATTAGTGACACGGCCGGTGCAACCGGCAGGTAAAGGTCAGGATTTGTTATGGCAATCAGCAGAGCGACAAAGACAAAAGTGGTCCAGCTTCTTACCAAAGAACTTGAGACTTCAACGTCTGCAATTATCGGAACGTTCAAGGGGTTGACGGCCTCCAAAGACTTTGAGCTCCGCAAGGCGGTTCGCGCCGCTGGCGGCAGCTATCACGTAGTTAAAAACAAGCTGGCCGCACGTGCCAGCCAGGGCTCGAAGATAGAAGCCGCTCTGCAGGGTCTGAAGGGCGTCTCCGCTGTGGCTTACACCTCAGGCGACCCTGTGGTCCTCGCTAAGGCGCTTTCGACCTGGGTTAAAGATAACTCTGAGTTCACCTTCAAGCTCGCCATTGTCGATGGTCAGCTACTGGATGTGAAACAGATTGCTGATCTCGCGATGATGCCAGGTAAGGAAGAGCTGTTTTCGAAGCTCCTGTTTCTTATCCAGTCGCCCGCGCAGCGCCTCGCCACGGTCATCAATGCGACCGGCCGCGATCTGGCGATCGTCATCAATCAGGGCGTCGAAAAGGAGAAGTTTTCTGGTGGCGCCGCGTCCCTGGCTGCTGCCGAGCCCGAAGTTGCAGCGGCTGAACCTGAAATCGCCGCAGCGCATGCCGAGCAGGCCCCGACGCCGGAAGAAGTGATTGCTGCCCATCCTGAGGCGGAAGCCGATGCGGTCGCACAGCCTGAGAACGGAACGGCCTCGCAGGCTGGTGAAGCCGCCAACACAGAGCCGGCCGAAGGCTAACTGTCAAGTTTCGCTCCACATCTTTGGGTGTGCCAGTCTGGGCGCAGCGGAAACCCTAAGGGTGCGGGCAGCCGGAGCGGAGTAAAGCCTCGGAGTACCTCAATGATTTATCAGATCTGAAGTAAATGGAGAAATAACATGGCAGACATTCAGCAGTTGGAAGATGCAATCGTTAGCCTTAGCCTGCTCGAGGCTTCGGCACTGGTCAAGAAGCTCGAGGAGCGTCTTGGTGTTTCAGCAGCGGCAGCAGTCGCAGCTCCGGCAGCAGGCGGCACGGCAGCAGCAGCACCGGTTGAAGAGAAGACCGAGTTCACCGTTATCCTGAAGGATGCCGGCGCGAACAAGATCTCGACCATCAAGGCTGTTCGCGAAGTCACCGCTCTTGGCTTGAAGGAAGCCAAGGATCTGGTTGACGGAGCTCCCAAGCCCCTGAAGGAAGGTATCTCGAAGGAAGACGCGGCAGCTATCGCGAAGAAGTTCGAAGGCATCGCAACCGTCGAAATCAAGTAGTTACGGAGTACTTGCACGAAACGGTTGAACGCGGTATCCTTTGTATTGGGATACCGCTTTTGTCTACGCATGTGGAAGCTATCCAAAGAATCACTCAGCGTCATCCGGTCCATTCTGCACAATTGCAGGCTAAGGGGCCGGCCATTTTACCGGCTAAGCGGCGGACTGGTAACGTGAAACAGGTAAGCGGCAGCGATCTTCGGGGCAAGGCGAGCCTTGAGGGGTGGCAGGCATTACTTTTACAGACGATAGATCAGTGTGACTGTTAATTGCGCTCCCGGGAGCTTTTGTCCTGGTGGGCGATTCTGTCGTCTTATAGTCAAAGATTGCTTTCCCAAACGCGCCTCGCGGCCTTTATACCAGCTTCGATGCAGGACGGGAAGTAAAAGTTTGGCTTTAGGCAAGAAAACGAGATTTCCAGATTGAATGCGTAACGTCTGGATGATGTACGGCAGCAGGCAGGGTGCAGCGTGATCTCAAAGTGCTTCGAGGTCCCTTTCGCAGATCAAGCAGGGTAGTGAAAACGCGGGACCGGTCCGAAAGCTGGGCCGGAAGCAATGCGCACAGGGTGCACCGCAGGCGAGGGCGGCGTTACCCGGGGTTGATCCAGACGAGCGCACGAAATGAAGGGCATTTACTTGCCCTTTCCCTCGACGAAGTTGAAGAAGTTTTCAGGAGAGAGCATGTCCGATCAGACCACTCAAGATGCAATCCAGGAATCCGTGCTCGAAGGCGACCGTACGGCCATTCAGCCCGCTGCAAACGTGTCTCAGCCAAAAGAGATGCGCGCAATCCGCAGCCGTCTCGATTTCTCGAAGATCCCCACTGCCATCCAGATTCCGAACCTGATTGAGGTTCAGCGCCGCAGCTATGAGCGCTTCCTCCAGATGGATAAGCTCCCCCAGGAGCGTGAGGACAACGGTCTCCAATCCGTTTTCACATCCGTCTTCCCTATCACCGACTTCCGCAATGTCTCTGAGCTCGAGTTCGTTGACTTCTCTATTGGTAACTGGGAGTGCAAGTGCGGCTACTTGAAGGGTCTCAACCACCTCCGCACGGCCTGCACAAGCTGCGGCCACATGGTGATCACAGACCCCTTCCACCCGGGCGAAGTGCTTTGTAATTTCTGCGGGACCTACAACAAAAATACGCCGGACTTCTGCACCAAGTGCGGAGACCCCGTCGGCCTCCAGCTCAAGTACGACCAGGCTGAATGCGAAGAGCGCGGCATGACCTATTCGGCTCCGCTGAAAGTGACGATCCGCCTCAAGATCTATGACAAGGACCCGGAGACCGGGGTCAAGAGTCTGCGCGACATGAAGGAGCAGGAAGTCTTCTTCGGCGACATTCCGCTCATGAGCCAGAACGGTACATTTATCGTCAACGGGACCGAGCGCGTCATCGTCTCGCAACTCCACCGTTCGCCCGGCGTCTTCTTTGAGACGGCGAACAACCGCACCTACTTTCTGGGCAAGATCATTCCGTACCGCGGCTCGTGGGTAGAGTTTGAATATGACCAGAAGAACACCCTCTACGTTCGCATCGATCGCAAGCGGAAGTTCCTTGGAACCATCTTCTTGCGCGCGCTCGGCCTTCGTACGGATGAGGAGATTCTCAAGACCTTCTACACCGTCGACACCATCAACGTCGCCGACGGCAAGCTGACCTGGAAGGTCGCTGAAGACGGCAAGCTGACCAACCTGCTCGGCACCAAGCCCGCTGCCGCTGTCTCC
>JAYVDT010000035.1:0-2106 GCA_043749265.1 Rhodanobacteraceae bacterium
ACGTATCCCGGTGCCACCCGCGGGCGAGGAACATCCTCAATCCTCAAATGAAAAGTGGTGCCCCTTTTGGCTGGATCGAAGATGGCGGCTTTCATAAACACTTATCTACTCCCTTGAGTTGATCGACATGCCTAGCTGAAGACAAGCATTCGATGGTGTGTCACCCCTAAAGCCTGACATCTGCCTTCTTCCACGGCTGTTCAATAAAGCACTAATTGCAGCTTCCATGACCTGGTGAGGCTGGAATCTGGGTCGTGTCAGCAAACAAACTCAGCCAACACTAGCTGAGCTCGCCTTGGATGTATTACCGGGTTGCTTTTCCTTGAGTCTCAAAATAGCTTGCCGAACTCGACCAAATAGCCTGTCTTACTACCTTTTGAGGTATCAACGTAGAAGAACCCCGTCTCGTCGGAGACTTGCAGAGCCATCTGAAGGTTGTGATTGACAACGGTCATCGTGAAGCGCACCTTCAGCTATTTCATGAGGTTCTCGATTTCGTGTTTTGCGATCGGGTCCAGCGCGGAGCAAGGCTCGTCGAGCAACAACTGACGGACGGGAGATGGATGCGAGGCGCTGACAGTCGTCGATCAACTCACCCGCGAGTGCATCACGTTATCGGCAGACAACACGTTGAGCCGCGAAAAGGTGGCGACGTCGCCGGACAAGGTGGTCTCTGTGCGAGGCACACATTAGCCGATCACCGTTGACAAAGAAACAGAGTTCCCAAGTAAGCTCTGGATCTCTGGGCTGACAAGAGTGGCTTGCATCTGGACTTCATCCGCCCATCTCGGTCGCCGCCGTCGTGCGGTGGGAAAGTGGGAGACGCGGCGCATCTTTCAGGGCGGTCTCATCGCCGTCTTCTCCGCTGCTGCAGATGGCAGCAAACTTTGCCGGGGTTCGGTCGGCAAACGCCGAGTGTGGGCGGTGGTGGTTGTGATCGCGCTTCCAGAAATAGAGCTTCCTTCTCGCATCGGCTACCTGCCGGGAGACATGACGCGAACCCAAATGCTCGAAGTCAATACCCACAATCAGCGTCTCCTCGAACAGATTCCCGTCACCGAAACGGAGCGGAAGGCTTTCGCGGGCGAACAACTGTTGTTACCACCTGAATACCTGGTCTGGTATCGGCCGCTCGGATGCCTAGTCATCACGGGAGCTTATTCGGTACTTGGCCTGTCCCGAATATGGGCTCCACTCTATTCGCGTTGCACTCCGCCGCGGTCGCCGGCAGGTTGAGTCAAATGACGCACAACCGGCGCCCACACGGTGATATGCAGATCTCACGCTTTCGCAGGAGCTCGTGCAGGAAGCTGATGGTTTGAGAAAGCCCAAATAAGGTAATAAGATCGACGCTTTTAGAGCCACAAAGCATTTCGGTACGGAGGCCATTTTCGAGAACGGGAAGTGCCGAGCGCAGGGGGATTCCGCATCTTTCCTGAAGGGAACAAGAAGTACATCCTTGACCAGGTGCTCGCTGAGTGAGTTGCAGCTTGCCGCCAGTTCCGTGTAACCGAATCAGGGAGCAGAAGGACTACACAAGCTCCGCTCACGACCGCCACACTCCTTACAGGCAGCAAGATCCTCTACCTCGCTAATCTTGATCCAAGAAGTGGCGACATGCGCGCGTCTATGGAAGATTTGTACCAGAGGGTGTAGACCTGGAGCGTCACATTCGCTCCAGCCCGCCAATTCTTCATAACGGTCGTTTCTAGAACTGTTGTTCTGAGGATGGTCACAAAAATGGTTACACTTGCGAAAAGGCCAGCCGTTGGGGGCTGGCCTTTTCGCAAGTGCTCGAATCTTAGGATTGGTGCGGAGGAGGGGACTTGAACCCCTATGCCTTGCGGCGCTAGCACCTCAAACTAGAGCGCAGTCCCCCACGCCATGCTGCTGAAAACTGTCATTCACAAAGTTGAGGAAGTTTGGTGCCAGGCGGACGTAGGCTATCTACGATTCAATACGGCCAGAGCGCTTTGCAGCGTTGAATGATCCAGAGGGGCGGAGCGTGAGGTCATCGCGATCGTCTTGTGACCGGCTGCCTCTGGAATCAATTTTAGGTTCACGCCCGCCTGAGCCAGACGGCTGCAGAAGGTGTGGCGGAGATCG
>JAYVDT010000036.1:0-2105 GCA_043749265.1 Rhodanobacteraceae bacterium
ATGGCGGCGGAGACGATCATCTCCGGGGTTTGGCGAAGGCCGGTGTAGATGACCTCCATACCCGCGTCGCGGAGGGCGCGCGCAATGATCTTGGCGCCGCGGTCGTGGCCGTCCAGTCCGGGCTTGGCGACGAGGACGCGGATGGGTGGGGTGCTCATCGGGGCAAGTATACGGTAGTGGGCCGGTAGTCGGCCATCGGCAATTGAGACCCAGGGGAGAGCGAATTAGTGGAGCGTTGGTTCGTGCATATCATCCTATGGCTAGGCTGAATGCCACGCGGAGGATTTCACATGAGTGTTTCGACGAAGAAGATTGCGCTGATTACCGGTGCGAACAAGGGCATTGGGCTGGAGACGGCGCGGCAGCTCGGCAAGCAGGGCATCGTCGTGCTGATCGGAGCGCGAGACCTGGCGAAGGGGCACGCAGCGGTGGAGGATTTGAAGCGCGATGGCGTGGAAGCTCGCGCGGTGAAGCTGGACGTGATGAATGCGGACGAAGTGAAGGCGGTGGCGGCGCAGATTGAGAAGCACTTTGGAATGCTGGATATTCTGGTTAACAATGCCGGGGTCACGCATGAGGTGATGAGCGGGAATACGACTCTCGATGTGTCGGAGAAGGAGTTGCGGGATACGTTTGATGCGAATTTCTTTGCCGTCGTCAGTGTGACGAACGCGATGTTGCCGCTGCTGAGGAAGAGTGCGGCGGGCCGGATCGTGAACGTATCGAGCATCCTTGGGTCACTGACGTTGCATGCGAAGGATGGCGAGCTTGGCGTCAAGATGTTTGCTTACGGTGCCTCGAAGGCAGCGCTGAATTCTTACACGATCCATCTGGCGGATGCGTTGAAGAATACGAAGATTAAGGTAAATTCGGCCCACCCGGGTTGGGTCAAGACGGATATGGGGACAGAAGCGGCGCCGATGGATGTCGTGGACGGGGCGAAGACGGAGGTTGCGCTGGCTACGTTGGCGGAAGATGGGCCTACGGGTGGGTACTTCCATTTGGGAGAGGCATTGCCCTGGTAGCTGTTGAAGCAAATCTCGCGATGGTGTGCAGCCAATGGGGAGGAAGATTGGCCGGGACTTCATCCCCCTTCCGCTCGATTATCGGACACCCAGGCCTCGTTTCGACTCTGTCATCGAACCCGCTATTGCCCGCGCTACAAAGACAGAGTCTAGGCCCCAGCGGAACTTGAACTAGGATTCGGGTAGGGGTCTAGCTCGGATGAGGATGCGTTTGCGTGCGGCGCTGACAGCGCTGATGTTATGTGTGAGTGGCTTTGACTTGATGGCGCAGGCGGCTGCCAAAGCCACGGAAATAGCTTGTGTGCCAAGCGTTACGGGCTCGCTCGATGTGTTCGATTTCAGCAGCAATGTCTTTGGGAACACGCGCAAGCTGCGGGTGTGGACTCCGCCGGGGTATGCGGATCAAGCCCGTAACAATGTGAGTTATCCCGTGCTTTACATCTTCGATGGACAGAATATCTTCGATGTATGCACGTCGTATGGGCACAAGGAGTGGCAGATCGACGAGACCCTGACGCGATTGATTGCGGAGGGAAAGGTCGCCCCGATGATCGTGGTGGGGATAGACCATATGAACGCCCAGCGCGCTTATGAGTGGCTGCCGTGGCCGGACAACGTGCAGGATCCGGGTTCGGGGCCGACGGCTGGGAGTCGGCTGCCGGAGTTCATGGTCAAGGACGTGATGCCGGTGATTGCCGCGAAGTATCGAGTGAAAAAGGGCCCGGAGAATACGGGGGTGGCGGGGTCAAGCTACGGAGGTGTTGCGGCCTTGTATCTGGGTGAAATGATACCGACCGTGTTCGGCAAGATTATTGGGGAGAGCCCGGTGCTTTGGGTTGGGAACGCCCAGATGCTAAGGGATACGGTGGGGATTCCTTCAGCTCCGGCACGGACTTTTCTGGGCTACGGGATGAAGGAGTGGAAGTCGCCGGCGGCAAATGATGCTTCTGAGAAGATGTTGCAGCAACTTGCGGTGAATCTGAGGGCGGCTACTTTTCAGCGTGGAGATGTAAGGGTGGTGATCGATCCGGAGGCTTCGCACAATGAGGATGCATGGGCGAAGCGCTTTCCGGAGGCGAT
>JAYVDT010000037.1:0-2101 GCA_043749265.1 Rhodanobacteraceae bacterium
GCGCCGAGAATGACGCACACGATGCGCTCCGGCCGCTCCATAAAACCTACCTTGCAGCTTCCGATGAGAGCCTCTGCGCGCGCGCGTGTGTAGCTGACCATGAGTGACGCCGTCATGACGAAGGCGACGAGGCCGACGTAGAAAAGGCGGTTGCCACGGGCATAGTAGACGAGCAGGCCGAAGAAGATGGCGACGTCGGAGTAGCGGTCCATGACTGAATCGAAGAAGGCACCGAAGACGGAGACCTGGTTGGTCTGGCGGGCAACGCGTCCATCGACCATGTCAAAGACGCCTGCGCCGATGATGGTAAGGCCGGCGTAGACGAAGTAACGGACGGCGTTTTCGCCGCGGGCAAAGCCGAAGAAGAGGGCCGCGACGATGTTGATGAGCAGGCCGATGAAGGTCAGGACGTTGGGGGAGATCTTGCTGATGGCAAGACCGTTGACGATCTTCTGGAGCAGCCAGCCGCTGCCTTTGCCCAATGCGCCGGTCCAGGTCATGGGGTTTTGACCCCGTGTTGCGAAAGGGAAAGGATGTCACCGTCGGGATCGTTGAACCAGACGACGGAATCCTGGCCACCGGGAGCGGGCCAGACGCCGTCAGGATCCTGGGTAAAGTTAGGGTAGATGAGGGGCTTGAGGCCGGCGGCGGCAAGGTTACTTGCGGCGGCGTGGATGTCATCGCCCTCCCAGCCCAGGATGGTGAAGGGCTGAGGTCCGGCGCCGGGGACGTGTACACAGCGGATCCTGGTGCCGTTGGCTGCGGCCACAACGAGGGCAAACTGATCGCGGCTCACGACCGGGAGGCCGAGCTTGCCGCAGAAGAATTGTCCGGCCGGGAGCAGGTCTCTGACGGGTACGAAGCCGAGGATGGATGCGTTTGAGAGCAAGGGTGCTAGCCCCCCGCCTTCTCTGCGTCGCTGGTGACTTTTGCGGCGGCTATCGCTTTTGCTTCGTCGGCTACTTCGAGTGCCACGTCGTGGATGGTGGCGAGTTTGAGGACTTCGAGCTCGCGTTTGCCGTTGGGCGTGACTACGATTGCGACATCGCCGACGACTTTGCCGAGCAGGGCGCGGCCGATGGGAGAGGTGGTGGAGATGAGGCCCTGCGAGACGTCCGACTCTTCGCTGGTGACGAGCTTGTAGACGATCTCTTCATTTTTGCTGGAATCGAAGATGGTGAGGCGGGAGCCGTAACCGACTTTGTCGTGCGGGATGTTGGCGAGGTTGACCATGGCGAGCTCGCCCATGCGCTTTTTGAGCTGTCCGAGACGTGCGTTGACGAAGACCTGGCGCTGCTTGGCCATGTGGTATTCGGCGTTCTCGCTGAGGTCGCCGAGAGCTACGGCCTTTTTGATCTCGGCGGGCAGCTCGGTGGTGAGTTCGTATTCGAGCGCTTTGATCTCTGCGGCAAGCTTGGCTTTGATGTGTTCAGGCATGGGTGCATGTACTCTTCTCGCGGATGTTTTGAGCGTCTGCGTGTTTGCTTGGAAAATACTGCTGGGCAATCGATCCGCAGTCCTAGCGATGAACGCGTGGGCACGTGGTGCGACTGAAGCTTAGATTATACTTCCGTCCGGAATGGGCCTTCTGGCTGGAGTAGTGGGTCTTAGAAAGCTGTTCGTAGTTCACCCAGGAGGGTAAGCACTCGCGGATATAGTTTCGTGGGAGAAGTAGAATCCTTGAAGGCGTTTCAGAGGTCTCCTGCATGCGGTTTTTACGGTTTCTTTTTCTGATTGTTGTCCTTCTTGGCGCTGCGTTTTTCTATTATGCGTATCTGCCGTTTGGTCCCTCGTCCGAGACCTTTGTGGACATTCCGACGGGTACGGGTTCTTCCGAGATGGCGTCGCGGCTGGAGAGCGCGGGAGTGATCAGGAGCCGATATTTGTTTCTGGCGATGCGGAAGGTTCATGGCGGAACGCTGCATGCGGGCGAGTATCGGTTTGCTCACGCGGCTCCGATTGCCGAGGTTTATGGGCGGATATTACGGGGCGATGTTTATACGCGGACGTTGGTGATCCCGGAGGGGTTCAACCTGTTCGATATCGCGCAGGCCGTGCAGAACGCGGGGCTGGGGACGGCGCCGGCCTTTATGGAAGCGGC
>JAYVDT010000038.1:0-7230 GCA_043749265.1 Rhodanobacteraceae bacterium
GTCATCGGCTCACCCGTAAACTCCGACGCCTTCTTCACCGCCAGCAATGCCACGGCATCCACAATCCACTCAAAACTCTTTTCGCCAACCGAGTGCAGATCAGCGTCCGGCGCCGGATTCATGAAGTCGATGGCGTACGGAATGCCATCTTCGACAGCAAACTCGACTGTGTTCAGGTCATAGCCGAGCGCGCGGCAAAGGGTCAGCGCATCTTTTTGAACGCGTGCCAGCAGGGCCTTGTCATACTCCGGCGGATTCATTAAGTAACGCAGATGATGCGGCTGGCGCGGATCATAGGGCATGATGTGCACCTTCTCCTGGCCGACTACATAGCAGCGAAAATATTCCTTGAAGTTCACCGCCGCCTGGAGCGTCATGCACAGGTCGCGAGACTGGTCGTAAGCGTGGAAGAACTCCTCCGGATTATGCACATGGAAGACGTCGCGCCAACCGCCGCCGTCATGCGGCTTCAGGAACGCTGGGAACTTCACATAGTCGAACAGTCGCTGCCAGTCCAACGGATACTCCAGGTTGCGCACCGATTGCTGGTTGATCTCCGGCGGAAATCTCTTGTGCGGCAACAGTGCGGTTCGAGGAGAAGCCACACCCAGCTTTTCTGCCAGCGCGTAGTTGAAAAACTTGTCGTCCGCCGACCACCAGAAGGGATTATTGATGATCTTCGTTCCTGTAAGGGCTGCGTTTTTCAGATACGCCCGGTAGAACGGCATGTCATGCGAAATCCGGTCGACGATGACCGCGTAGCCCGACGGCTTGCCCATCTCCACGCCGCCGACTTTCACAAATTCGGCTCGCACGCCGTCGATCTCCATGGAGTTGATCCGCTCAACCAACGCCCCGGGAAACGTGTTCTCCATCCCGAACAGCACACCGATCTTCTTCATTCTGTTCTCCTCAGAAAAAGGTTACAGGTACGTGTGAATCATCTGATGCCACCACGGCCAGTCATGGCCTGCGTTATTGCCCCAGACCTCCAGCCGTATCGGAATGTTCTTCGCCCGCATTATGTCCGCGAGACGTTCATTGGAGCTCCAGCACATATCATGGACACCCGTTGCAAGCACGTAAGTATTGCGACGGTAACGGTCCAGATACCAGCCATCCGTGATGTTGGGCAGGTACTGCGTTGGCAGGTTGAAGTAGCAATCCTGATCATGGTACCCGCGTAAAAAGCTGGAAACGTCGAATGCTCCGCCCATCGTCAGGAAGCCCGTAAAGATGTCCGGATGCCGGAACGAGAGATTCGCCGCATGGTAGGCGCCGAAGCTGCAGCCCAGCGCAACCAACAGCGGATTGCCGTTGAGCCGTCGCACCAGTGGCACGACCTCATCCATCACATAAACCTGGTACTGCATCTGCCGCGCAATCTTCCATCGCCCAGAGACATTGCGGTTATACCAACTCTCAGAGTCGATCGAGTCCACGCAGATAAGCTGAAGCTCTCCCCGATCAATCTTCGCCGACACCGCGCCCACCATATCGCGATCCTCGAACTCGAAATAACGCCCGCAGGAAGTAGGGAAAACAATGACCGGCAGGCCCCCATGGCCAAACATCAGCAGCTCCATCTCCCGGCCCAGGCTGGGTGAATACCACTTGTGATACTCCCGTTTCATGCCACCGCCTCTGCTAGTCTTTTGCTTACCGTCTTTTTCAAATGTAGCGTAGTCCCGCGTTATGGAGCTCTGCACCGTATTGAACACCCTTTTGCCGTTTAGTCCGCTTGCCGGGTTCTCCCGCTCCAGGGCGCGGCCGACGCAGCCTGCCGTCATGGAACCCCTCTCACCCCAACCCAACGCAATCCCCCGCATGGAGAGCTACACTCTGCGCTCGGGATTCCTGCCTGACGACCGAACCATCTCCGTCTACTTGCCGCCCAGCTACGCAGCCGAGCCCACCCGGCGCTTCCCCGTCTTTTATCTGCACGATGGGCAGAACCTCTTCGACCCGCGTACCAGCTACGTTCCCGGCCGCACTTGGCGTGCCGGCGAGACAGCGGACCGCATGGCAGAGACCGGTGAAGCCCAGCCGATAATCCTCGTAGGAGTTGCAAACACAGGCCTGCGCCGCATGGCCGAGTACACCCCCACCCGCGACTTCCGCATGGGGGGAGGCGAAGGCGCTTTGTACGGGCGGCTGTTGATAGATGAATTGAAGCCATTTCTCGATCGAACGTATCGCACCCTCGCTGGCCCGTCCGACACAGGCTTGGCGGGCTCTTCGCTCGGCGGCCTGATTACTCTCTACCTGGGCCTGCAGTACCCGCATATCTTCGGAAAACTCGGAGTGCTATCACCTTCCATTTGGTGGGATCACCGCAGCATTCTGACCTTTGTCAAAGACGCATTCAAAGAGCCGCCGCCAAGGATCTGGCTCGACATCGGCACCGCAGAAGGGCAACGGCACCTGCGGGATACGCAACTTCTGGAACGGGTGCTCATCCAGTCTGGCTGGACCCCAGGGCAAAACCTGGCGTTTCATATCGTGGAAGGTGCAGTCCACGATGAAGACGCCTGGGCTGAAAGATTTAACAAAGTGCTCGCCTTTCTTTTTCCGGTTGTCGCGTAAACAGAGACAAATCTTCAGCTCACAATTCTCGTTTGTCAGCAAAGAAAATGAGAATTGAGGGCTGACTGACAACTGATAACCGCCACCCCGCCCTTGTTCCGTCTTTATCCCGCCCTCCTCCTCGTTTCCGGTCTGTTCTCGTCCCGGCCACGCCATCAGACATTGCGAAATCAGTCAGCTTGGGCGATACTTGACAGATTGGGTTGTGTCGATACCTGCGCCGCCGTGTCTACTCGCCGGCCGTTTGTTGCTTCGCCCAAATCACTTCGTACCTTTGAGAGGTTCACCTGTGTTGATGATTCGTCTGGCGCGCGTAGGCGCACGTAAGCAGCCCCACTACCGCGTTGTTGTTATCGAAAAGGATCGCGCCCGCAATGGCCGCTCCATCGAGGTTGTTGGAACCTACAATCCGCGCACCAACCCGGCTACCGTTGACCTCAAGCGCGATCGTATCGACTATTGGACTGGCAACGGTGCCCAGTTGTCTGAGCGTGTCGGCAAGTTGCTTGCCGCTGCCAAGGCCAAGGCAGTTGAAGTTCCCGCTGCCGCATAACGGTAACCACCGCACCATATTTTGGGTACCATGCGCACGTGCCTAAAGATGCATGTTGACGCACCTTCCTGACCACTCGCAACCTTACTTTCCTCACGTAAACTCATCGCAGGATCAGTACCCAAAAAGTGCATGACCCTGCGATGACCTGAGGCGGAATTGAAATCCTTCCGGTTCAGGCTCACGGTTCGCTGTGCCGTATCACCAGTTCTCCGTTTCGAGCAGCCCACAAGAGATGGGCCACCCCACGGAAGCAAACCGGTCCAGTCGAATACTCCAGGAGGTTTGTGATGGCGGACAGCTCAGCACGGGAACATTTGACACCAGCGATGGTTGCACTGGTTGGCGGCATGGCAAAAGCGCTTGTAGACTACCCGGATTCTGTTTCGGTTGAGGCTGCTCCAGATCACGAAGGCACAGTGCTCCTGCTTCGGGTATCCCAGTCAGATTTGGGCAAAGTAATCGGCAAGCAAGGACGGACTGCACGTTCCATGCGCACCATCCTCGGTGCCGCAAGCATGAAAGCGCAACACCGCTTTGCTCTCGATATTCAGCAGGTGGAGTCCCCTGTACCCTCTTCGCCCACCGTCAAACCCTGATAAATCCCACAAAACCAGGCGAATCGCTACCTTTTCTGCCACTGTGCGTATGCTGGTGAGATGACATCATCCCACCAGGAGCGCACGGAGTGGACGGTACTTGCGCATCTTTTGCGCCCCCAGGGCCGCAAGGGCGAGGTTCTCGCCGAGCTGCTCACTGACTTCCCCCAGCGCTTCGACGATAAGACGCGCGTCTTTCTGGCCAAGCCGGATTTCGCCGGTCCCGAGTCCGACGCCCGCCCCACCGTGGTCGTCAACCACTGGCTACCCGT
This sequence comes from Rhodanobacteraceae bacterium, assembly GCA_043749265.1. Lineage (GTDB taxonomy): Bacteria > Acidobacteriota > Terriglobia > Terriglobales > Acidobacteriaceae > Edaphobacter. The sequence continues at coordinate 4,011 of JAYVDT010000038.1, forward strand.
CGGCAAGAATCACGGGCGCATCGTGCTGCATTTTCAAGGCATAGACTCCATCAATGAAGCCGAATTGCTCGCAGGTCTCGACGTCATCGTTCCTGTGTCGGAGCGCGTCGAGCTTGAAGATGACGCAGAATACATCAGCGACCTGATCGACTGCGTCGTCTATAACGGCACCCAGCAAGTGGGCCTGGTTACCGGTGTCGACTTCCCTACCACCCCGGACGGCACGCGTCGGCTCGAAGGGGCAGCGCCTCTCCTGACGGTCGAAACGCCCGACGGCGACGAAGTCCTGATCCCCTACGTGCAATCTTTTCTGGTTACCCTTTCCGTTGAAGACAAGCGCATCGATATGAACCTGCCGGATGGCCTGCTCGACCTGAACCGTCCGCAGCCGTGAAGAACTCATGACCTTCGATATCGTTACGATCTTTCCCGGATTCTTTAACGGCCCGTTTGACCACGGCGTCCTCAGTCGCGCCATCCAGACTGGCCTGGTCACGGTCCAGACCCACGACCCGCGCGCTTTTACGCACGACCGCCACCGCACCGTGGACGACCGTCCCTTCGGGGGCGGCGAAGGCATGGTCCTCAAGCCCGAGCCTATCTTCGACTGCCTGGCCGGGATGGCGCTGCAGCCCAAGGCAACACGCGATCCCGGCAAAGAAACCGTCGTGCTCCTATCCGCCCAGGGCCGACCCTTCACGCAGGCTATCGCCGCCGAGTTAGCTGCGACCGAGCGCGTCATCTTCATCTGTGGACGCTACGAGGGCGTAGACGAGCGCGTAAATGATCTTCTCTGCGACCGCGAACTCTCCATCGGCGACTACGTCCTCTCGGGCGGCGAACTGGCGGCGGCCGTCATCATCGACGCAGTCGTCCGCCTGCTCCCCGGCGTTCTCGGCAACCCCGACTCCGCTCGCTTCGAAAGCTTTGGCGCTGAAGATACCGGCCCCGGCCATCTCGCTGGCGAGGTCCCACCCAGCACCTATGGCTCCGGCGGCCTACTCGACTATCCCCACTACACTCGCCCTTCCGATTTCCGCGGCACGCCGATTCCCGACGTCCTTCTGGGCGGCAATCACACCGAAATCCGGCGCTGGCGCAGGCAAAGAGCTCTCGAAAAGACTTATAGGAATCGCCCCGAACTCCTGCAAAGCGCCACGCTTACCAAGGAAGACCAGAAGTTCCTGCGCACCCTTGGACAATCTCATAATCAACCGGAGCCATGAGTTATTGACTGCCCTCTTTTTCTGATGCTTAGCCACAAGCTCATCAATATCATGTAAACTGAAGACTCGATTTCGTATCAGGAAAGTTGTCATGTCAATACACCCAATCATGCAGAAACTGGCCGCCAAACTCGAGCGGACCGATCTCCCCGCGTTTGCCCCAGGCGACACAGTTCGCGTACAGGTCAGAATCAAGGAAGGCGAGAAAGAACGCCTCCAGGCCTTCGAAGGCATGGTCATCGCCTGCCGCCGCGGACCCCATGGCACATTCACCGTCCGCAAGATGAGCTTCGGCCAGGGCGTCGAACGCATCTTCCCCTTCAACTCCAAGGTCGTCGATAAGGTCGAGAAAGTTCGCTCCTACGAAGTCCGTCGCTCCAAGCTCTTCTATCTCCGTGGTCTGCGCGGTAAGGCCGCCCGTCTGCGCGAGGTTGAGCGCGTCAAATAATTTCTTTCTTTACTCCCTACGAAGCCATGGCCCCAAAGCCGTGGCTTTGTTTTTGCTCCCAACCTTTCCACAAAATTTCCCCTGTAAACTCGCATATATGGGCGCAACCAAAGTAATTCCGGCTAAAAAGCTCGCGGCCTCGACCCTGAAGCAACAGATGTTGCGCCAGCTCATCTGCTCCGACGCGCCCGAGCAGGCGCTGCGTTACCACGGCTTCCAGACTATCGCCGGCGTGGACGAGGTCGGTCGCGGTGCCCTCTTTGGCCCCGTCGTCGCCGCCGCCGTCATCCTGCCCAGAAGCCTCGCAAATCTTGCCAAAGCCGGTCTCACCGACTCAAAACAGCTTACCCGCGAGCAACGGGAACTGCTCGATAAGAAGATTCGCCGGATAGCCGTCTGCATCAGCATCGCCGCAGTAGACGCCGAGACCATCGACCGCGTCAACATCTACCAGGCCACCCGCATGGCCATGCTTGCAGCCGTCCAGGGCTTATCGCTCGCCCCCAACCATCTACTCATCGACGCAATGTGTATCGACCATCCCTGCCCGCAGACGAAACTCTTCTACGGCGATTCGCTCTCGCTCTCGATCGCCGCCGCCTCGGTCATCGCCAAAGTCCATCGCGATGGGCTGATGCGCGAACTGGACGCGATCCACCCGCAGTACGGTCTTGCCTCGCACAAAGGGTACGCCACGCCAGAGCACCGCAGGGCATTGATCGAACACGGTCCTTGCGCGATGCATCGCAGGAGTTTCGCCCCGGTCCGCGCGGTGGATCCCAATGCCGGGCTTGAAACGCGGATTGAAGCGAGCGAGTTGCTCTTCGACAACCTTGACCTGAACGTTGAACGAGAGAACAGCAATACCCAGGAGGCAGTTTGGGCTTGAGGATGATGTGCGTCGTGGCGCACCCGGATGATGAATGCTTTGCCTTTGGGGGTGCGCTGGCACTGGCTGCTAAACAAGGTGTTGAAATCTATGTGATCTGTCTGACCGACGGTCAGGCCGCATCCAACCGCGGTGTTGCGTGCTCTGGCCAAGACCTTGGACGCATGCGCCGTGAAGAGTTTGCCGCATCGTGCAACGTACTTGGCGTCTCCAGGCATGAACTGATGGACTACCAGGACGCGCATCTGGAATTTGAGAATGTCTCAAGCATCGCAGGCCATCTTGTTGCCCGGATGCGAGATTACAAACCCCATGTCGTCCTAACGTTTTCACCGGATGGCGGGCTGAACACGCACCCGGACCACACCATGGTCTCGATCTTCACTACCGCGGCCTTTCATTGGGCGGCATCTGCCAAGCGCTATCCGGAGGCCGGCCCCGTACACTCCGCGGAACGGCTCTACCTGCTCTCGACGAGCTTATCATGGAAGGTCGTCCCGCGCCGTTGCCTCCGCCCTGGACCGTCACGCTCGACGTGCGCGAAGTTATGGCCCAGAAAGCGGAAGCTTTTCGCCAACATGCCTCGCAGGCTCCGCTGATGGAGACGACTAGGCAAATGTTCGAACAGTTCGGGCAGTACGAACACTACATTCTTGT
>JAYVDT010000039.1:0-2092 GCA_043749265.1 Rhodanobacteraceae bacterium
GTAAACAGCGCCAGCAAATGCAGCATCAGCAGTTGAGTCGTGAAGCTTTTCGTCGCCGGAACCGCAACCTCAGCCCCTGCACGCGTCGTCAGCGAGCAATGTGCAACCCGCGCCATGGTCGAGCTTTCGTTGTTCGTAATCGCTATGGTTGCCGCATCGCGCATTCGAGCTTCGCGAAGTGCTTCCAGCGTGTCCGCCGTCTCGCCCGACTGCGACAGCACCAGCACGCAGCGCGCTGAAGGCGTGTGCGACGTCCTGCAGATGTACTCGCTCGCATACTCAACATCCACGGGCAGCCCGGCCAATTCCTCAAACAGAAACTTACCCACAATTCCTGCGTGGCGGCTGGAGCCACTAGCCGCAATCAGCATGCTGTGCTGGCCTGCAAGCGAGTGCAGCGCCGGCGAGAAGGAGCCCTCGCGCAGTCGCCCATCCTCTGTAAAAGCTGTCAGTGTTGCGTGCAGCGCGGAGGGCTGCTCGTAGATCTCGCGCAGCATGGAGTGGGGAAAGACTTTCGGGGTATCGCTCACGGGCTTATCTTACTGCACTGCGTGGCGGTTTCTAAGCAACCGCCTCCGGCACGACAAGCTGTTTATAAAGATTTTCCAAAAGTCGCTGAGTCCCCGGATAACAGGTGCACACCGTAGATTCCAGCATCTTCCCATCCAGAATCTTGACCGCCCTGCCGTGGTAGTCAATCATCCCTTTTGCGCTGCATCATCCCGGCAGCCACTGTAACGATCGAACGTCGCGAGCCAATCATCTCCGCCAGAACCTCCTGTGTCAGCTTCTTGAGATTCAAAAAAGTAGCAAGGAAGGCCAAGCCCTCCGCTCTTGTCTCTGTTTTGATTCGTCTGTATTTTTTACGGAGCCTTGGGCGTGGCGGACAAGGGAGTCTTGACCGGTGCAGCGAGCCCGATGAACTTGGTCACCGTATTGCTTCCCTGGTTCGAGACCCAGATGTTTCCGCTCGCGTCCACGGCCAGGGCATAGGCTTCGAGCAGTTTGGCATCGGCGCCAAGACCCGTTACCGGCGAAAGCAACTTGCCCGGCGTCGAGGCCAAGGCACCCGCCAACTCGGTCAGGTAAGGCTGGCGGTAATTCGCCACCCAAACACTACCGTTGCCATCAATGGCGAGCCCCTGAGGCCGGTTCATGCTCCCCAAACCGGTAAAGCCCCCGTTCGAAACCACCGTACCCGCGCTCGAGATCAGCGACACACTATCCCCGTAGAAGTTTGCGACCCACACGTTATTGCCCTGGTCGATAGCAAGTCCTGATGCACCTTTACAACACTCATAGTTGGTAAAATCCGTCCCGGCAGGCGAAACCTTCGTGACCGCGGTCCCGCTCTGGTTCGCGATCCAGCCAAAGTGATTGCCGTCGACTGCAACCGCTACGGGAAACGCAAACAGCGGGGTCGTAAAGCCTGACGTGCCGGAGATCGGGGTGCCAAGCGAATTGAGCAGGGTCACATGCGAGTTGCCGTAGTCCACCACCCAGACCGTGCCATTCGGATCGATCGCAACGGAGATGGGATAGTTCATCCCGCCGTTTATGAAACCTGCAGTTCCCGAGACCGAGGCACCTGTCGGCGTCAGTTCCGTCACGCTTCCGGTTCCCGCGGAGGTTCTAGGCTGTTCATTGGGAATCCAGACGTTATTGTCCAGATCGATTGCCAGTCCATAGGAGTTGTTGAGCCCGGCGCCCATAATCCCGGTGGGGAAAACGGCAGCACCGACGGTCGTGAACTTGGAAGCCACGCCAAAGTAGCTCGCCACCCAGACGTTGCCGGCAGAGTCCACGCCAATACCCGAGGTGTTGTTCATTCCGGCCCCAGAGAGTGTCAGGAACAAGGTAAAGTCCGTGGGCAGTCTGGTGAGAGCGGGAGCGTATGCCGTGCTCAGTAGCGACTGACTGTACAGAGTCGCCGTGTTGGCGCCAGGATTGCCCACCAGGTTGAATAGTGCGTCCAAAGTATTGGTGGGAGCCGCCGTTACCGTGGTAGCGCTATAGAGCGTCCCACAGGCGGCGGAAGACGCCACGCAAACATTCAGAATGTTTGCGACTGCATTGATGCGCGCTTCTGGTG
>JAYVDT010000040.1:0-7204 GCA_043749265.1 Rhodanobacteraceae bacterium
GATCAGGTTGAGAGCGATCGTCAGCTTTCGGTACTTCAAGCAGAAGCGAAGGACGGGGAGGTATATCGCTTGAGTGATGCGCGAGATCGGATTCGCACTCTCCGGCTTCAGCCGTCCCCGGATCAGCATCACCATCAGGACCGGAACCAGCGTAATGGCAATGACCGAAGATGAGCCCACAGCAAGCGTCTTCGTCCAGGCGAGAGGCCGGAACATTCGTCCTTCTTGCGCTTCGAGCAGAAATACCGGCAGGAACGATACGACGATGATGAGCAGTGAGAAGAACAGCGCGGGCCCAACCTGCTTTGCAGCGTTGATAAGAATCTCTCGCCTCTCCGGTTCGGAGACGGGATTTGGATCGGACTCCTGCCGCTCTGAAAGATGCCGGTAGCCGTTCTCCACCATCACAATCGCTGCATCGACAAGCACGCCAACGGCAAGCGCGATGCCGCCGAGAGACATGATGTTCGAGGTTAGACCCAAAAAGTAGATGGGGATAAAAGAGATCAGAACCGCAATCGGCAAAGCAAGTATTGCGATGAGCGCCGAGCGGAAGTGGAACAGGAAGACAATGATGACGAGGCTGACAATGATCGCCTCTTCCAGCAGGTCGCGTTGCAAGGTGGTTATCGAATCGTTGATAAGGCCGGAGCGGTCATAGCCCGCGACAATCTGCACACCAGCAGGAAGAGACGGAGCGAGATCCCGGAGCTTCTGCTTGACGCCTTCGATAACACTCAGAGCGTTCATCCCCTGGCGCATGACGACGATGCCGCCGACTGTCTCCCCTTCTCCGTTCCACTCCGCAACACCTTCTCGAATATCTGGCCCGAAGGCGACGCTACCCAGATCGCGCAGTAAAATCGGAGTTCCGTTCTTGCTGCCCACGGCTATCGACTCAAGATCGTTCAACGACTTCAAATAGCCGAGCCCGCGAATCATGTACTGCGCTCCGCTGAGATCGAGAACCCTTCCGCCAACTTCGTTCGTGCTCGCCTTTACGCGGTCGATGACTATCGACAAGGGGATGTTGTATGCCAGCAGCTTATTCGGATCGAGCCTTATCTGGTACTGGCGGACATAGCCACCAATGCTTGCGACCTCTGATACACCGGGCACTGTCTCCAACGCATAGCGGAGATGCCAGTCCTGAAGCGTCCGTAGATCGGCGAGGTTGTGCTTTCCACTCTTATCGACGATGGCGTATTCAAAGACCCAGCCTGCGCCGGTCGCGTCCGGCCCAATGGCGGGATGAACTTCGGCGGGCAGACGACCACTGATTTGCTGGAGATATTCGACCACGCGGGAACGCGCCCAGTAGAGGTCTGTGCCGTCTTCAAAGACAACGTATACATATGAGTCGCCAAACATGGTTTGAGCGCGAACAGCCTTCACATGAGGGGCCGCAAGCAGGCTCGTTACGATGGGGTAAGTGACTTGGTCTTCGATGATGTCAGGCGGTTGGCCTGTCCAGCTTGTATGCACGATGACCTGGACATCGGAGATATCAGGCAGCGCATCGAGAGGAACATGCTTTAGCGACCAGATACCGGCAAGGGTCAGCAGCAGGACGCCGGTAAAGACGAGGAAGCGGTTTCGACCGCAGAGATCGATGATTCTGGAGAGCATTTCACATCCCCCCTTCGGCGTTGACCCGCAACTGCTTTGTGCCGATAGTCTGGCCGTTCTGCTTTACAGTGACCGTCACCTGCCATGTGCCACCGGACTCCAACACACCCATTCCTTCATAAAGGCCAGGACTCTTCGCCGGGAGCTGCGAAGTTGTGTTCATAGCTCCCATCCCCATCGCCGGCATTGCTGCCATGAAGAAAGTGACTGTCACCTCCGCACCAGCAAAGGGCTGCCCGTTCGCGCCGTTCAGCTTAACGCGGAAGAGATTCGACCCTTTGTGTGCAGGGTTCGGATCGGTGGTGAAGTCAATCGCAATCATTGGCTGTAGGCCTTCTAGCTTCACAGCGGTATGCTGCCCGGCTCCCGGAGCCGGAGGGGTGTAGGAGCCTGCGGCTGCCTGTAGTTGACTCTCGGAATCGAGGAGGAAATTGGCTGAGGTGACAATCTGCTGATGTGCAAGGAGGCCCTTCAAGACAACGAAATCTTCCCCCACGCGAGCACCAAGGCTGACATCCTTCGGCTCAATGCTCCCGTTCCCGTGGTCAATGAAAACCACTTGACGAATGCCGGTTTGAAATACCGCCGAAGCAGGGACAGTGAGTTGCCGTCCCAGCCCAGACTTCAGATCGACGTTCACGTACATTCCAGGCTTGAGAACAACGCCCGGATTGTTGACCGCCAAGCGCACCCTGACGGTGCGAGTCGTCATATCGACTTGCGGCAGTATCTCTTCGACGCGACCCTGAAAGATACGCCCAGGGTAAGCATCAACGGTGATGGATGAGCTGCCCCCACGCTTTAGCCGTCCCAAGTCATTTTGGAACACCTGTGCGTTGACCCAGACCCGCGATAGATCGGCGAGTGCGTACAGCTTCGTCGCCGGTTCAACGTACATATTGGGAAGCGCGTTGCGCTCCATAATGTAACCTGAGGCCGGCGAGTTGATGGATAGCTCAGAGATCGCTTTGCCCGATTCCTGGAGCTTCACTATCTCGCTGTTTGGAATGTTCCATTGACGAAGCCGATGCTCTGCCGCCGATGTGAGAGACGATGCTCCAGTGGCGACCCCATCTACTGAGCTTCCACTGAGAGAAATCTGATTCCGTCTCGCAAGCAGATACTCTTCCTGCGTTGCGACAAGCTCAGGACTATAAATCGTAAAGAGAGGATCGCCCTTGCGCACATACTGATACGTCCCATTGGCAAACACTTTGCGGATATATCCGGAGAATTGAACCTGCACGGAGGATTGAAGGCGCTCGTCCACATCAACAGTTCCACTAGTGTGAATCTCATCATTCAGTTCCTTGTACTCGACGGTGCCAATCTTCACTCCAATGCTGTTCATCTGCTCGTTCGTCAGTTGAATTGGCACCAGGGGAGCTTCCATCTTGTTAGCAGCCATCGGTGCATCTTTTATCGGCTCTTCTTTCGGCCCGGACGCGATGGGTTGAACGCCATTCGAGACAACTTCTGAATGTTTCACGATGTGAGTGCGGTAGACATACACGGCGGCGACAACTGCGAAGAGCAGAAGCCAGAACAGCGAGGTGCGGACGATGTATCTGTTCATCGCAGTTGCGCTCCTGTCAGGGTTTCGAGACGTGCCAACGCCGTCTCGTGGTCGAGCAGCGCTTGTTGGTAGTCATGCTCAAAAGTCAGTTCGTCGAGCAGAGAAGAGAGCACGGGAGCGAAGGCTTGCTTGCCCGACTGGTAACTCGTTTGCTCGGAGCGAAAGACGGCCTGTCCTTGCGGCAGAAGTCCATCCGTATACTCCCTCATAAGCTCTTCTGTATTGGTCACAGCGATGTACTGTTTTTGAACCTCTGCGAGTTGCTGCTGCACCTGCGAATCGAGTTCCTGCTTCGAGCGTTGTAGCGATTCGGCAGCCTCCGCCACGCCTGCTTCCACTCGCTTGCGCCGCGGCAACCGCATACTGACGGTGAGCATGTAGTAGTCGCGATAGCCGCCGCCAGTCTGTTGGAACATATAACCGACGTTGAAGTCAGGCTTGCCCTCCTGCTGTGCGGATTTCAGTTGGGCATCCTGCTTATGGACATCCGCAATCTGCACAAAGACGGTGGGATTATGCGCTATGACGAGGGCTTGCAGGTCCTCTGCGGGTCGGTGGAACGAAGTCAACGAAAGTGGCTCGGGAACTATGTCCGGCGAAGACTGGGAACGATGCAGAAGCTCCTTGAGGCTGGTTTGGAGTTGCCCCATCTCCTGATGGTTCAGCGTGACTTCCCGCAGGATCTTCGTATGCTCGATCTGCGCTTTGAGCACCTCTGCCTGACTGCCTTGACCAAGGCTGTACCGAGACAGCTCTGTCTCGATCAGCGGTTTCAAAACCGCATTGTTTCGTCCAAGGACCGAAAGCGTCGCATCCAGATAGCCCAACCTGAGATACAGAAGCTTCACCTGTTCTGTGATCGAGGAACGTAGCAGGTCTGCCTGGGTCTGCTGTATATCCGCCTCCTGGTTCGCTACATCACCTTTAAGTCGACGCTTCCCGGCAAAAGGGAGTTCCTGCGAGGCACCGAAACCTATATAGGCAAAGTCGCTGTTGCTGAAACCTGCAAATGGCTTGGGACTGCCGACGCTAAATGACTGAACCGTAAACTGCGGGTCGGGCAGAGTTGTGACCTGTTGGGCAACGTGGGACGCTGCCTTCCACGCGTGGTCTGCGGCGGAAATTTGGGAATTGCTAGATTGTGCTTCTAAAACCAACGTGGCAAGTGGTGTGTGCATGCCGGTCATCTCCTGCGCGTGCGCAGGGATTCCGGTGAGCATAACCATTGCGGCGGTCCAATACAAGGCCACCTTCATAGAAAAACTCCTGTCTCGATTGCAGTTCAGATATGAGCGCGGAAGAAGGCACACTCGAAATCGTCAGCGAGAGGGGAGTGGACTAGATTCTGAGGACGGTAATGCTGGAAGGCGGAGGCTTTGGCGGTGAGTGTTCCGGGCGTTGTACCCAACCCACGATCGCGTCGTGCGGACCGAGGAGATCGAACGAAGCAACAACGAGAACAGCAAACGTGAGTGGATGAACGGTTACGGTATCCGTCTTGAGTGCCGCTTCGCCTACCGTTTTTGGAACTTCTTTGCAACAGTCATGCGAAGCGGGCATATCCATCATTTGCCCACAGTCATTTTTCATCATGCGGCAACAGGCACGATCTTCGATGGTCATCGCCGCATTTGGAGCCATGCACGCCATCGCCGGGGCCACGCAGGAGACCAGCATCAGCAGAATCGCTCCGAGCTGCCGCACAAACCTCATTGCTAGAGGATACGCGTACCGTTTTATGAGTTGCAACGTGCGATTACCAGGTCACATTCATGCAATGCAGAATGAGTGAGTTGACCGCAACCCTATAAAACTCGTCCGCCAAAGCGCGAGGCGGGACAAATACCGGACGTACTGGTGTTGGCAGAACTATAACTCCTGCTCACCAAGCTGGATATCAGGGAGGGCACGTCGGCTCTCCTCGCTGCATGAACAGAGCTTCGATCTGTTCGCCAAGCCCGTGCCGATGGATGAGTGCACGGCGAAAAGAATTGCAGAGGTGGCGTCGCTCAAGTCCATATTCGATGCAGGAAGACTGGGTTTCGCAGGTCCGTCCGTGAGGGCAAAGCAACCCTATTAGCCCGATAACCTGTTGAACCGGGATATCAAGTCAATTGCTCGAGAGACTGCCATTCACAAGAACATCGGTTGGCGCAGGTCTCGTCATTGCTTTGACACATTGCTAAAAGCGAATGGGGACGATGTAAAGCTGGCTGAGCGGCGCCGAAGCATCCCACACCCTCCCAACCACCGCTCTCTCCCACACCCAAAATCCGCCCCTCATCCTGAGCGGAGTCGAAGGATCCCCACTCCCTCTTCCCCACTTCAACCCCGAACCTTTCTCCACACATCCTGTCACCCAAACAGCAATGAACTCGCCGTCATGCAAATAGAAAACTGGCGCGGTGCTACTCCGTGATCACATGGTCGGCCCATTCGATCAGCGAGACGAAGATCGCCGGGCTGCCAAACTTTGCGCCATAGTTGTTTAAGTCGGCTTCAGTCACACCGCGGGCGCGGGAACATGCGCCACAAGCGTAGAGGGTAACGTGCCTTGCGAACAGCTTATCGAGGGTTTCACCGACCGACGGCCAGCCAACCGGCGTTACCGCGTTAGCCAGAGCCTTTCGCATCAGAACGACCGCTTCTCCGAGCAGGAAGATTCGCACCTCGTGTCCGGCCTCCGTGAGGGCAAGCCCATGCGCGAAGGGAAACCCCGCTTTGGTTGGATCGTCCGAACCCCAGGCGCTCTTCATCATGATCTTGAGCGGCTTGTGGACGGACTCGCCGCGAAGTAGGCCGCCGGCCACCATAGGTAGAGCCACTAACTTCGCCATTCGTATTAGGAATTCTCTACGCGCCATAAGCCGCTCCTTATGAATAAAATCAGACGCACAAGACTACCGCAAAACAGCCGCCGGCTACAGCCTCAATTCACGACAGTACAGTGGCTTTCCGAGGCACGCGAACAGCAGGATGACGCTTGATGTATACACGGGTGCGGTGACGTTGCGTAAGCGAGCGGTGCAGGGCGAGACTGTCAACGTGACGGTACGGGGTTTGATCGAAGACAAAACAGAGACGAGCAGCACTGGTACATAGATGTGCGGGACAAAACCCGATCGGGACCAGACTCGCGTGTCACTCAGGTCCCATACATTCCGCAAGTCTTTTGGAATGGATGGCGGGGACGACGGGGCTGGAACCCGCGACCTCTGCCGTGACAGTGAATAGACAAATCGTAACTTGTAGCAACCAGAGGGAGCGGATTGCCCGTTTTAGCACTCTGGGGAACCCTTGGGAACGCCTATTGTGTCCTTAATGTGTCCACGTTTTAGGCCCTTTTTGATCCTTCTTTTACCCTCGACCTTTGCCCACCTGTGGCAGAGGTCGCGTACTTTGCGGGCTCAATAAGGGCAAAGGCTATTGTGCCGGGATTGTAACAAGACCGCGATTCTCTCAGAATTGTGCCTAGATTGTGCCCAGATTCTCGACGGCCAGAGTTCACTTAGCCCGCTGCCTATTCAGCGCGGCGAAGCGACCTTTGCTTCTGCCAGCGACTCCACGACGGCTCGAAACCTCGCCTCGATCTCCGCCGCCGAACTCGTCGGGTAGCACAACTCTTTTGCGATCACTTCAAGCGCCGGCCTCCACTCCGCTGCGATTTGGAAAATAGGGGGAAAGGCCTGATCCAAGCTCTGGAACAGCCGTGCACTCGAAACAATAATCGACCCCGCGGCCACCGTTCATCACGCGGATGGTGGCTGCTGCATCCAGCAGCCCGGCATCGCAGCGATCCGCTAGAAGTGTTTCGGTTGCGCCGAACTGCCGTGCAAGTTCCAGTCGCTTCGCGCTTAGATCGACGGCGATGATGCTCGCAGCACCGCAGTACACGGCACCGAGGACGGCACTCAGGCCAACGCCGCCGCAGCCGAGCACGGCGACCGAGCTGTCTTTCGTGACACGTCCAGCGTTGACGACCGAGCCGAAGCCGGTCAT
>JAYVDT010000041.1:0-2090 GCA_043749265.1 Rhodanobacteraceae bacterium
AATGGCACATGAAGAGAGAGCAAGGCAGCCGAAGATGCGGTGGATCATGAGTTCTCCTGAGTGCCAAATCGAATCGTCTAGCCGAGACGATACGGTGCCGCGTAGTGAGTCGACCACTCAGGGCGCGCCGAATCGATCCAGCGGACCGTTCCCTGCTTCGGATCAGCCTCCATCAGCATAAAGGCGTTCTGGTCGTAGCGCGTCGAACCCGCTACCGTATGCTGAGGACCATACGTATGGCCGAAGTCGATCCACTTATGCCAGTGGCCCGCGACGACGACGGAGATGGTGTTCTTATACTTGCGCAGCAGCGGATGTGCGCCGTAGTCCTTCACCTCGGTCGGCGCGACGATCCAGAGCGGATAGTGGATGAACACCACCGTCGGCTTGCGCTCCGCCAGTTGCGCCTCAGCCCAGTTCAGCTGCTCCTCGCCCAGCGTGCCCGTCTGCTTCAGCCGCGAGTCGCTCCCGGCAGCCCACGTTGAACCCAGAAAATTGTTCAGGTGCAGATACCGGAAACCCTTGTAATCGACCGCGTAGTAAGGCTTCTTCTTGAACTTCGCCTCAAATAAGCGATGAGACATCTCCCGCGACACCCCGTCCGGACGCCCATCGTAGTCGTGATTCCCATACCCGATATGCACTGGCATCGAGAAGCCGTTGAGCAGCTCAACCGCATTGTCGATGCGCGTGTGATTCTTGAAGTAAAAGTCATAGTCCGTCGACGGATAGTTGTGGAACACATCTCCCACAACGAACGTCTGCTCCACCTTCTTCCTTCCCGGCAGCTGGATCCCATTGATCACCGACCGGGTAAAGGTCAGGTGGTCGGTGGTCTGGAGGATGGTGGTGTTGTCCTCGACCCCGTTTTCCGAACCTTTGACATAGAAGTCATCGATGATGTGCGGGTCGGCGAGGATGGCGAAGTAGTAACTTTCAGGCGCAGCCGCTGCTGCGGACGTGGCAAGGAGAGAAGGCCTAAGCGCCACCCCGAGAGAGGTAGCGCCCATTGCTGCGAACTGACGGCGATTGAGCTGCATGCAGTCCCTTTCATTCCAGTGTCCTTATCCCTGGCGGCACCGCCAAGGATAGGACACTCAAGGCTTGATCCATCGTAGTAGTTCAGCCGGGCAGCTTAAAAGATCAGCTTCGCGGCGAACTGTAGTTGACGTCCCGGAAAGGCTCTCGTGATCAGGCCATACGTGCTGCTGCTTCTGTTGGTGTCGGGAATGCCAAGATTGGTTTCGTTGAAGATATTGAAGGCCTCGGCGCGGAAGTCCAGTAGCGTTCCCTCGCGGAACAGCTGAAAACTCTTGTGCAGGCCCATATCCGTCTGTGAAAACTTCGGCGAGCGAATGCTGTTGCGCGCCGCATTGCCGAATGGATTCGGTGTTGTTGGGACGGTAACGCTCGCTGGATTGAGGTAGTTGATCGCTCCGCCAGGCGTCGTGCGTGTTCGCTGAGCTTCAGGTAGCTTGGTGGTCCCGACGACATTTGGCCGGTAGGTGTACAGGCCAGTCACGGTAAAATTGTTATCGACGTTATAGATCAGATTGCCCGGAAGCCCGCTGGTAAGCGATGTGATGTCGGTAAACTGCCAGCCGCCGGCAAAGGTCTTCACCAAGCCCTTGCTGTTCCGGAAGATGGGCAGATCCCAGACCATGCTGGTGATGTTGTTCAGCGGCTGATCATACCCGGAGGTACCGTAATCGCCGCGGATGTTGGCGAAGTTGACGCGCGAGTTGTCGCCGCCGCTGGTCTCAAGGTGGCCGGAGGCGTTATCGAGGCCACGGCTGTAAGTGAAGGAGTTGATTAAGTAAAGATTTCGACTATATCGTTTCTCAAACTTCGCCTGGATCGCGTTGTAGTTGGAGACACCGCCACCGAAGGCGATCTCGATCGTATTGAAGCTGGCGACCGGACGACGCGCCTGTAGGCTGAGACAACCTGTCTTCACCGTCGCGCTGCAGGTTGCCGTCTGCGCATTGACGACAGCCTGGTTGTAGTCGGCCAGCACCATCAGGTGAACGCCATGATTGCCGACATAGGAGATATCGACCAGCATGTTATGGCCAAGATCCCGCTGGAAA